>JAMPXO010000028.1 GCA_023701125.1 Vicinamibacteria bacterium
GACGCGCAGGCCGCGTCGAGCGCGGCGACGACGCGCTCGTCGGTCGCGTCGGGGGCGCCGCAGCGCAGGTTCTCGCCGACGCTGGTCGAGAACAGGAACGGCTCCTGCTCGACGACGCCGACCTGGCGCCGGAACCAGACGGGCTCGAGTTCGCCGATCGCGACGCCGTCGAGGCGGATCGTGCCAGCGGTCGGCTCGTAGAAGCGCAGCAGCAACCGCGCCAGCGTCGACTTGCCCGCGCCCGAGGGGCCGACCAGCGCCACCAGCTCGCCCGGCGCCAGCTCCAGGTCGACGCCGCGCAGCACGGCGGCGGCGGGCCGCGTGGGGTAGGCGAACGCGACCGCCTCGAAGCGGACCCGGCCGTCGACCCGCGGAATCGTCGTCCGGCCGGGGGCCACGACCCGCGGGGCGTCGATCACCTCGAACAGCCGTTCCGCGGCGCCGGCGACCCGGGCGCACTCGGCGCCGAAGCTGACCAGGTCGCCGAAACAGCTCGCCACCAGCTCGGCATACAGGATGAAGGCGACCAGCAGGCCCGGCGAGAGGTCACCCTGCCCGACCAGCCGCGCGCCCGCCCAGATGACCGTGATCAGGGCGACGTCGCCGAGCAGCTTTGCCGCCGCATCGAGTGCCGCACCAGCCGCGACCCGCTGCCGACCCAGCACCAGCGCCCGCTCCAGCGCGTCGCGGTAGCGCCCCGCCTCGGCGGCCTCGGCCGAGAAGGCGCGCACCGTGCGGATGCCCGACAGCGCCTCGTCCGCCACCTGCTGCGAGGCGCCGAACGCGTCCTGGGCGCTGCGCGAGTAGCGGCGGATGCGGCGCGCCGCCAGCCGGAAGGCGAGCGCCAGCGGCGCGCCGGCCACGACCACCAGCGCGGTGAGCGCGGGCGACGTCCAGAGCAGCACCGCCACGCCGCCGATCACGCACACGGCGTCGCGCACCGCGCCCTCGAGATCGCGCCCCAGCGCGTCGTGGACGAGTTCGGCATCCGCCCCCAGCCGGCCGCCCAGCTCCGCGCTCGAGCGGCGGTCGAAGAACGTGATGTCCTGCTCCAGCAGGCGGCCGAACAGTCGCAGCCGCAGCGCGCCGACGATGCGCAGGGCGGCGCTCTCGAAGGCATGGCCGCGGAAGTACGTGCCGACGGCACGCAATGCCGCCGCCGCCGCCATCAGCAGCGCCGCGTGGTCCACTCGCCCGGGCGCCAACGCCTCGTCGATCGCCACCCGCACGAACTGCGGATAGAGCAGGGTGGCCGCCGTGGAGACCAGGATCCAGGTGGTGCCGAAGGCGTACGCGGCGCGCTCGCGTGCGGCCAGGCGCAGCAGCGCCGTCAGCGCCTCGCGGAAGGAGCCCGCCGCCGCGCCGGCGCTCAGGCGCGCTCGACGATCTCCGGCCGGTAGCCGGACCGCCAGATCCGCCACGCCTCGCGCCAGAAGTCGACGCACAACACGCAGGGGACCTTGTGCGGGAAGAAGCACCACTTGTGCAGCCGGTATGTCAGGTAGCGCTTGCGCAGGAAGCGCTCCGGGTCGTTGGGGCAGGGCAGCAGCGCGCCCTCGAAGCGGATCTGCCACAGCGGCTCCACCCACGCCGTGGGGAAGTCGTCGAACCAGGCGTCGTGGTAGCGGCGGATGCCGCGGCGGAGCTCGGGTTCGCCGTGCACGAGCAGGCCGTCGCGCTCGATCCACGGCTCGACGTCGACGGTCAGCCCGCGATGGAAGATCGCGGTGCGGTTCAGGTTGAGCTCGATCCCGTGCCGCGCCAGCTCGTCGGCGCAAGCTTCCAGCGCAGGGCGGTCCTCCGCGCGGAACGAGATGTCGCCGTCGTGGTCCCACGGCAGCATGCGGCCGCTGCGGACGGCGCCCAGCAGGTTGCCGTAGTCGAGCCAGTAGCGCACCGGGTGTTGGGAGACCACCTCGTGGAACGTGCGCACCATGAACGCGATACCCGCGCGGCGCTCCTCCGGCGTGATGCACGGGTCGAACAGGTGTGGCGTGCCGCGCAGGGCCGCGACCGTCGAGCTCAGCATCGACCACGCGAAGCGCAACGGGCGCCAGGCCAGCGCGGCGCCCAGGGCGGCAACGAGCACGATCGTCGTCGGCGTCATCTCCATGGTGAACCCGCGGATTGTAGGGCGCGCCGCCGCAGCCCGCGCAGGCCGTGCAGGGCCGCGAAGCCGTGGCCCAGCAGAATCGGGACGCCCGCGCCGTCCCACGGCAGGTACATCGCCGGCGCCACCGCCGTGTAGGTCGCCACCGTCCACGCCAGGTCGTCGTCGTCCGCCGCCAGCGCCAGCGGCAACAGCAGCACCGGGTACCAGACCATGAACCAGCCGAGCGCCAGCGACTGGGTGAGCAGCAGGAACACGAGCGCTCCGTGGACTGCGTCGACCAGGCTGCGGGTGCGCCAGGCGAGCAGCGCGGCCAGCCCCGCGAGCGCCGGTGCGGCCAGCGCGGGCCAGGCCGCGGCGACGGCGTCGGCGCCGACTGCGCCGGCCGCGGCCCGCGCGACGAAGCGGGCGACCGCGGCCAGCGAGTTGGCGAGCTGATCGGGGGGGAACGGCAACGCCGCGAGCATCGAGCCGACGTCGAACGGGGCGCACGCCACCGCCAGCGCGAGGACCATCGCCACCGCCGCCCCGACCGAGCGGCGCGGCGCGTGGCGCAGCAGGTGGACGAGATACAGGCCGAGCAGCGGCGCCACCAGGACCTTGACGAGGGCCCCGCCCGCGAGGCACAAGGCGGCGACGCGCTCGTGGCCGCGCCGCGCGAGGAGCAGGAACGCGAGTACGGCCGCCACGACCAGCCCGTCGACGTGGGCCTGGCCGCTCACCTCCCACGCCAGCAGCGGATTCCAGGCCAGCAGCACGAAGCCTCGCGCGGCGCCCCCATCTCCGACCGCGGCACGGGCGGCCGGCACGGCGAGGCCGACGCAGAGCAGCCCGGTGAGCGCCATCACCGCCTTGAACGCGAGCGCGGCCGAGGCAACGTCTCCGCTGGCCACGGCCACTCGCGCCAGGGCGAGGGCGAGGGGTCCGTAGCGGCTCGGTGTGCTCGCCCAGGCCGGGTCCGCCGCGCTGCGGAACGGATCGTCCGCCGGCAGCGCCTCCGGGCCGGCGCGATAGGGATCGAGGCCCTGTTCGATCGCTCGCCCGTGAGCGAGCACGGACAACAGGTCGTTCGAGGTCAGCGGCATCGCCGGCGCCGCACACAAGTGGATCAGCAGCGCCTGGCCCAGCAGGCGCCGGTCGAGTGGCCCGCGCGCCGCGCGCAACGCGTGCAGGTAACAGGCCCCGGCGAGCGCGATGCCCGCGAACCAGGCGAGTTGAATCAGCGCCTCGGGCCAGGGCGCGAGCGTCGTCAGCGTGTCGAGGCGCCCGGCCAGCGCCGCGCGGGCCCCGGACGCCAGGGTCGCGAGCAGCAGGCCCGCGGCGATGCCCCAGCCGCCGGGCACGGCCACGGGTGGCGCCGCTTCGCCCTGCGGGTTCACGTCCTCGCCAGGGCGCGCCATCGCGGGCATCTTACAATCGGCTGCCTTGGCGCCCGCGGTCTTCGTCGGCGAACGTGTGCTCGACCCGCTGCGCGAGCCGGGGCTGCGCGACCACTGCCCGACCTGGACGTTCCCGGTGCTGTCGCTCGCGGGGCTCGCCGACCTCGCGGCCGACTGGTGCGAGGAACTCGCCGGTCGACCGCTCAACGGCCTGTCGGACTTGCGGCCTGCCGGCTGGATCACGTTTGCGACGGGCCCGCGGCGACTGCGGGCGACGCTCCGGGCTCTCGAGGCCGGCGGCCTCGCGCTGGCCGTGGACGGGCTCGACGGCGTCGATGCGGCACTCTCCCCCTGGCGCCCGCTGGCCGCGGCGACGCTGTGGACGGAGCCGCGGGCCCGCGCCCGTTGGCGGCCGGCCCCGCTGCGCGGCGCGCAGGCTCAGCCCGACCCCTACGCCGCGGGCGAGCTGTTCCACGGGCCGTCGCTGCAGGTGCTGGGCCGGCAGTGGATCGGCGACGACGGCGCCGACGTGGAACTCGTCGGCAGTGCCGCGCACGCCACGTCGAGGCTGCGCCAGGACCTGCTCGACGGCGTCGCCCAGGCCGTGCCCGCCGCCGCGCTCGCGCGCTGGGGCGCCGCGGTCGAGCCGGGGCAGGCGGCGTTTCCGATCCGGCTCGCGGAGCTGGATCTGCGCGGCCCGGTGCCGCGCACGAGCGACGCCCGCGCCGAACTGCGCTGGCTCGGTTTCGACGGCGGCGATCGCCGTCACCCACGCGTGCGCGCGCAGTTGCAGGCCGACGGCGCGGTCTTCATGGAGCTGGAGCTGGTCTTCCGGTTGCTGCCGCTGGGCCCGCTCGGCGCGCTGTCGGCGCGCGAGCGGCGCGACTTCTGCCGCGACCGGCGGGCGGTGCCCGGGGCCGGGCTGTCGCGGGCCGCGGGCGCGCAGACTCGACTCGACCCGCGCGAGCTCGCCCGCTGCGACTGGCTGCCCGGCACCGTCGCCGCGCTCTACGGCCTGCCGCCGGGCCCCGTGGACCCCCGCGGCGTGGTGGCCCGCGACCACGTGGCGCGCCGCTGCGGGCTCCATCCCTCCGCCGTGCGCCTGGCCGCCGACGGGGGTTTGGGGGCGGAGGAGCGTTTGCGACGGAGCCCCCATGGGACCGGCGACGGGTTCATCCCGGCGCCGGAACCCGACGGCGTGACCGCGTCGACGCCCGGCGGCGAGCAGCGGCTCGTGATCCGCCGCGAGGGCCGCGAGTGGATCGCGGAGGACGCGAGCTAGACGGAGCGGACGGCCAGCACGGCGTTCAGGCCGCCGAACGCGAACGAGTTGGAGAGGGCGCAGCGCAGCTCGCGCGCGCGGCCCGCGTTGGGCGTGCAGTCGAGGTCGCAGGCCGGGTCCGGCGCCGTGTAGTTCAGCGTGGCCGGCACGAAGCCCGCGCGCAGCGCGAACACCGTCGCGGCCAGCTCGATCGCGCCGGCCGCGCCCAGGGTGTGGCCGTGAGCCGACTTGGTCGCGGAGATCGCGAGTCGGCGGGCGTGGGGACCGAACACGTCGTGCAGCGCCCGGGTCTCGCACGCGTCGTTGGTCGCGGTGCCGGTACCGTGGGCGTTGACGTGGTCGACTTCTTCGGGGCGCAGGCCGCCGTCGGCCAGCGCGGCGCGCATCGCCGCAGCCATGCCCGCCGGGTCGGGGTGGACGAGGTCGCCGGCGTCGGCCGTCGCGCCGAAGCCGACGATCTCCGCGAGCACCGTCGCGCCCCGCGCCCGGGCGACCTCCCACGCTTCCAGCACGAACACCCCGCCGCCCTCGCCCAGCACCATCCCGGTGCGGCCGCGCGAGAACGGGCGGCAGGTGTCGGTGGCCGTCACCCGCAGCGCCTCCCAGGCCCGCAGCGAGCCATAGGACAGCGGCGCCTCCGCGCCGCCCGCGAGCGCGACGTCGACCAGGCCCGCGCGGACCATCTGGAACGCCAGCCCGATCGCGTGGGTGGCCGAAGCGCAGGCGCTGGTCACCCCGAAGGCCGGGCCGCGGCAGCCGAAGTCGATGGCGATCTGGCTGGTCGCGGAGCTGGCCATCACCCGCGGCACGGTCAGCGGGTGCACGCGGGCGCCGTCGCGGTACAGCCCGAGCGCCTCGTCGTCGATCGTGCACTGACCGCCGCCGCCCGTGCCGATCAGGACCGCTGCCGACGACAGGGCCGCCGGGTCGACGCCGGCCTCGGCCACCGCCTCGCGCGCCGCGCCGAGGGCGAACTGGGCGAACGGGTCGAGCTGGGCCAGCCGCTTCTCGCCGAAGCGGGCCAGCGGGTCGAAGCCGGTGACCGGCGCCAGCACGGGCAGGCGCAGCGGTCCCGGATAGCGCGCCGGGTCGACGGCCACGATGCCGCCACGGCCCTCGTGCAGGGCCCGTTCGAGCTCGGCGATCGAGCCGCCGAGGCTCGACACGCAGCCGCGCCCGGTGAGGGCGACGCGGCGGCGGACGGCCTCAGCCATTCGAGGACGCGGCCAGGATCCCGCGGACCTTGGCCAGCACGTCTCCGACGGTCGCGAGCGGCTCGTCGCGTTCCATCGGCACCTCGATCTTGAACTCGTCCTCGATCTCGAAGAGCGCGTTCACGACGTCGAGGGAGGTGATCGCGAGCGACTCCAGTGTCGCGTCGGGTGCGAGCCGGGCGACGTCCACGTGGGCCCCGCGCGCGATCGCGGCCAGGATGCGGGTGTCGACGTCGTCGGCTTCGGGCGGGGAGGGCATCGTTGTCGCCGCGGCAGTGTACGCCAGCGCTCCGCCCGGGAATACACTGCCTCCCCCATGGCCCCGGCTTGGCAACCGCATCGCACGGCCTTGTTTGCCGCTGCCGCGCTGGCAGCCCTGTGCTTCGCCCGCGACGTCGGCTACGCACTCCAGACGCCGGGCACCGACCTGCAGGGTGCGCTCCTCGGCGCGCGGCTCTTCGTCCAGGGCCAGGACCCGTACTTCACGGCCGACGGCCGGCCCAGCTACGCGGTCACGATCTCGCCGCTGCTGCTGCTCGCGCACGTCCCGCTGGCCTTCCTGCCCGAGGCCGCGGCCCGCGGGCTGCACCTGCTCGGCCAGTGGGCGGGCTGGCTGCTCGCGGTGGCGCTGCTGGCGGCAGGCGCGCCGCCGCGCGCGCGGAGCTGGACGTGGGGGGCCGGCCTGGCGCTGACGGCCGGACACGGCTTCGCGCTGCACGCCGAGCGCGGGCAGAAGTTCGTGGCGCTGGCGCTGCTGCTGTCCGCAGCGGTCGCCCTCGCGCGCCGACCCGCCCGCGTCGGCGCCGCCGGTGCGCTGGTCGGACTCGCGATCGCCGCCCGTCCCAGCGCCCTCGTCGCGCTGGCCGCGGCCTGGCGCGACCCGCGCCTGTTGCGCGCGGCGGCGCTGGGAGGCGCGGTCGCCATCGCTGCCACCAGCCTGCCGCAGGGTCCGGGCATCTGGTGGCGCTACGCACAGGCGATGGAGGCTCACGCGCGCATCCACCTCGGGGCCGAACCCGTCGCATGGGGCCTGCACCCCGGCGAGGTCCCGGAAGCGGAGCGCCAGTTCAAGAACCTGCCGGTGGCGGACAGCTCGCTGCTGGAGCTGGGGCGGCGCCTCGGCGTGCGCATCCCCCCGCTCGCAATGGCCGCGCTCGCGCTCGGTTGTGCGGGGGCCGCGGCGGCCGCCGGCGCTCGGGCGACCGCGGGCGCGATGGTGCTCGGCGTCGCCGGGATGGCGGTCGCCGATCTCTTCCTGCCGGCGCCCCGCTTCTCGTATGCGGACGTGCTGTGGGGGGTGCCGCTGCTCGGCCTGCTTTCCGCGCACGGGCCCGCGGCCCTGCGCGGTCTCCCCGGCGCGGCGATCGCCGTGGGCTTCGTGGTGACGCTGGTGCCAGGGGTCCACCCCGCGGCGCCGTGGTTCGCCGACGTGTTGCCGACCCTCGGCCTGGGAATCGTCGCCTGGCGGGCGGCGCGCGGCCCGGAGCAACGGTGACGGCGCTGCTCGAGCGCGCCCGCTCGGCCGCGCTGTGGGCCTGGGCCTTCACTCTCGTCGGCATCCTGGGCCCGGCCTATCTCGTCGCCGCCCGCTTCTCTCCCGCGCGCGCCCACGAGTGGGCGCGCCGCCTGTCGCGGGTCGGCCTGCGCGCCTTTGGCGTGCGCCTCGCCGTCGTCGATTGCGGCGGCCGACGCGTGGGCCGGCCGTGCGTCTATGTCGCCAACCACGTCAACCTGCTCGACCCGTTCGTCTTCGTGATGGCGATCGCGGAGCCGCTGCGGGCGATCGAGGTGGCGCCGCACTTCTCGTGGTGGGGCTGGGGCGCGCTGGTCCGGCAGGCGGGGCTGATCCCGATCGACTACACGACGACGGGCGGCATCGCGGGTGCCCTGCTGCAGGCGCGGCGCGAGCTGCGGGCGGGTTTCTCGATCGTGTTCCTGCCCGAGGGCACGCGCACGGTCGACGGCCGCATGAACCCGTTCCGGCCCGGCCCGTTCCTGCTCGCCCAGAAGGCCGGCGTCGACCTGGTGCCGATGGTCCAGGTCGGTGCATTCGCGGTCAACAACAAGGTCAGCGCCCGCGTCAGGCCCGGCCCGGTCACGCTCGCGCTGCTGCCGCCGGAGCGCCACGAGGCGATCGCCGGAGAGCGGCCGGACGACGTCGCTGCCCGAGTGCGAGCGCGGATGGAGGCCGCGATCGCGGCCCTCGAGCGTGGCGAGCGGCCCTGAGCCGGAGCCGGCTCAGCGCGCGGGCGACACCTCGAACGCCACGAACGACGCGTTCGCGAACGCCGGCCTGCGCTCGCGAGCCCAGTCGATCCAGTCGGGGAAGTCGGCCTTGCGCGTGACCAGCAGCTCCACGCCGTGGGACCGCGCGAGCGCCTCGGCCTGGGGCCAGGCCCGGCCGGGGGTGAACACCTCGCCGACCCGGGTCGCGAGCCGACGGGTGCCGGGAAAGGCGAGCAGCGAGGGTTGGCTGCCGGCCGCGACGCGCGCGCGGGACAGGCCCGCGAGCCACCACGCCACGGGAAAGCCGTTGCGGTCCGCGTTGACGAACACGAGACCCGCGGGCGCACGGGCGGTGATCCAGTCGGCCGCCTGGACATAGGCGCCGTCGACGACCCGCAGCCGCTCGAACTCCTGGTTGGCCTCCCGGTCGGCCGCGGCGAGGAAGTGCGCCGTCGCCACCAGCGCGACCGCGCACGCGAGTGCCGGCCGGTCGTGCCGCGCCAGTCGCTCGAGGCCGACGCCGCAGCCCAGCCCGGCGCCCGCGCACACGAGCGCCAGCATGCGGGGTTCGCCGGTGGCGAGGGTGGACCACAAGCCGAGAGCCGTCATCGCACCCCCCGCGCACCACACGGCGCGAGCGCCGTCGCGCGGGCCGCGGTGCAACGCGTACAGGCCGACGGCCACCGCGGGCAGCAGGCGCCAGCCGGATTCGCCGAAGCCGGCCAGGCCCACGGCGTCGACGAACGACAGGTGCAGGGCGTTGATCGGCGGCGCGTAGCCCTGACTCCACAGCGACACCGCGGTCGGCGCGAAGGCGAGCGCCGACGGCAGCCCGATTCGCAGCAGGACGCGGGCGGCACCGGGTTCCGGCCGTGGCAACACGGCGAGCGCGGCCAGCGCGCACAGCGTCCACAGGTAGTAGGCGTGGTGGCTGAGCGCCACGAAGACGAGGGCGATCGTCGCCCACCGGCGCGCCGCCGGTGCCCGCGTCTCGACCGCTCGCGCCGCGGCGCACAGTGCGACCAGGCCGAAGGCGACGCCGAAGTTCTGGGGGAAGCCCCCGTTGCACAGCCGGGACACGAGCGGGAAGGAGGCGCCGGCCTGGACGGCGGCCACGGTCGCGGCCCACGGGCGAACCCCGGCGAAGCCGACCAGCGCCACGTGCATGGCGACCATGAACAGGGCGATGCTGGCGACGCCCAGCAGCCGGGCCGACAGCAGACCGCCGATGGTCACGTCGCCCACGCCCATCAACAACGGGATCAGCGGCGGGTAGATGTGGGCCGAGTGCCCGGGGCCATCGGTGTCGGCGCCCAGCAGCATGCGTCCGAACAGCAGCCAGTTGCCGCCGTCGATGCCGGTGGGATAGGGGCCCTGGAGCACCCACAGGCGGCTCGCCACCAGCGCCACGCCGACGGCCGGCCACGCCAGGGCCGGGAGGCGCGCCAGCGCGCTGACGTTCGGCGGGGCTGCGATCGACAACGGGCGCCAGTATAGTCCGCGTCGCGGTGCTAGCCTGTCGGCGCCCGGCATGCTCCACCCGCCTCACCGCCTCGACGTCTCGCTCGTTCAACTCGCGCGCGCCGCGGCCTTTCTCGGCTCGCGCGATGCAGCCGCCGCCGCGGCGGCGCTGGAGGCGCTGTGGGACCCCGCGGGGCGAGCGCTGGCTTGCCTGTCGGTGCGCTCGGGGTTCGATCTGCTGCTCGGCGCGCTGCGACTGCCGGCCGGCAGCGAGGTGCTGGCCTCGGCGCTCAACATCGACGACATGGGAGCGCTGGTCGCGGCCCACGGCCTGCGGCTGGTGCCGCTCGACGTCGACCGCGACACGCTCGTGCCGCCGCCGGAGGAGCTGCGCCGCGCGCTGACGCCACGCGCCCGGCTGCTGCTGCTCGCGCAGCTCTTCGGCGGCCGCCACGACCTGTCGGAGCTGGCGCGGGTCGCGCACGAGCACGGCCTGCTGGTGGTCGAAGACGCGGCCCAGGCCTTCACCGGCTTGCCCACCGAGAACCTGCCGGGCGTCGACGTGTCGCTGTGGAGCTTCGGCACGCTGAAGACGGCGACCGCGCTGGGCGGGGCGGTCGCCTGGGTGGCCGACCCCGCACTGCGGGCGCGGATGCGGGACCGGCAGGCCAGCTGGCCGCTGCAGCCGCGCGCTGCCTACGCGACGAAGCTGGCGCGCACGGCCGGGCTCGTCGTCGCCCAGCGCCCGCGCGTGTACGGCGCGCTCTCCGCGCTCGCCGGCGCCTGCGGGCTGTCGTTCGACGCCGCCGTGCGGCGGCTGACTCGCGGTTTCCCTGGCCGCGACCCGGCGCGGCTGCTCGCCGCGCTGCGGCAGCGCCCACCCGCGGCGATGCTGCGCTTCCTCGCTCACCGGCTGCGCCGCTTCGACGCCCGCCGCCTGCAGTTGCGATCCGCGGCGGGTCAGCGCGTGCGGGAGGCGCTGGGCCGCCGCGCGATCGGCCCGCGCATGCAGCGGCAGACGAGCTGGCTGGTGGCGGCCCGCGAGCGCGTGCCCGACGAGTTGCGCGCCCCGCTGCGGGAGCGCGGGTTCGAGATCTCGGACGCGTCGAACGTCGTGGCGTTCGGCGGCGCCGAGGCGCGGCGACTGATCGACGGCATGGTCTACGTGCCGGCGTACCCGGAGATCGGCGACGCCGAACTGGCCGGGTTGTGCGCGACGCTCTCGTCGCCGCGAGCGGAAGCGGCGCTGGTGCCGGTGCCGGGCAGCGAGTAGCGGGCGGCCCACAGCGCCAGGTAGTCCGCTTGTTCGCGGCGCCAGCGCGCGTCGTCCCAGCCCAGCTCCTCGGCGCACAACGCCTGGACCCGCGGCAGCGCGGCGCGCCCGCCGTCCGCCATCGACAGGCCGAGCCGCACCCGGCGCAGCAGCAGGTCGTCGAGGTGGACCACCGACTCCGCGCGCGCGGCGTGGCGCAGCTCGGCCCACGACATCGGCAGGCCCGCGATCGACTCCAGCTCGCCGGGCCGGGCGCACGCCGCCACCGCCGCGGCCTCGCCGCCGTAGCGCGCGACGAGCCGCGCCCAGGTGTCCACGCTGACCTCGCGCTCCGCCCCGGCCACGGGCGCGCCCGCCCCTGCCGCGGGGACCGGCGGTGCCGGTGACGGCAGCCTGCGCCGCGCCCGCGCCAGCACTTCGCGGGCGATGCGGCGGAACGTCGTCAGCTTGCCGCTGGCCACCGTCAGCAACCCGCGGTCGTCCCAGATGTGATGGGAGCGGGCCTCGTCGGACGGACGGGCACCCGTGCCCAGCACGCCGCGCACGCCGGCGAACGTGGCGATCACGTCCGCCGGCCCGAGCCCGACCGAGGGCAGTTCGGCGGCGAGGCCCTCGAACAGGTAGTCGACCTCCTGCGGCGTGATCGCCGGCTCGTCCCCCAGCGGCAGTTCGTGGTCGAGGTCCGTGGTGCCGACCAGGCTGACGCCCTGCCACGGGATCGCATAGATCGGCCGCCGGTCCCGGACGTGGTGCAGGGCCACCGCCTGACCCAGGGGTAGCCGGGCCGCCGGGATCACGATGTGGCTGCCGCGCAGCGGCCGCAGCCGCTGCGGCGCGCCGAGGCCCGCGCGCAGCGCGTCGGCCTCGGCACCGGTCGCGCTGACGACGACGCGGGCGTGGAGGTCGCGCTGCGCTCCGCTGAGGCGATCGCGGAGCCGCGCTCCCCGGACCCGTCCGCCCGTCACCAGCACCTCGACCGCCTCGACCTGGTTGAGCGCGAGGCCGCCGGCGCGCCGGCCCTCCGCCAGCACCCGCAGCACCAGTCGCGCGTCGTCCGTCGCGGCGTCGTCGAATGCCACGGCCCCGACGAGGCCGGCGCCGGACAGGCCCGGCACCAGCGCCTGCGCCGCGGCCGGCGCGTGGAAGCGGTGGGTCCAGCGCCCGGTGCCGAGCGCGTAGATCGTCGAGGCGAACTCCAGCTCCCAGCGCAGCGTCGGCCGCGACGCCCGGGCCACCGCCACGAAGCGCAGCGGCACCACCAGGCCGGCCAGCTCGCGCAGCAGGCGCTCGCGCTCGCGGACGGCCTCGAGCGTGGCGAACAGCCGTCCCTGGCGCAGGTAGCGCATGCCGCCGTGGACCAGCTTCGACGACCGGCTCGAGGTGCCCCAGGCGAAGTCGTGGCGCTCGACGAGGGCGACGCGGAAGCCGCGGCGCGCGGCCTCGGAGAACACGCCGGCGCCGACGATGCCACCGCCGATCACCAGCAGGTCGAGCGGGCCCTCGAGCTGGTCCCAGGCCGTGCGGCGGGCATCGTTCGCGGGCGGGCCCGGCGGCATCGCGCGGACGTTAGCACGCGCCCTGCGGGGCGCCGGCGACCCGGTATCATCGGCGGCCCTTGAAGATCGCGCTGCTCTGCGACTGGTTCCTGCCCAAGGTCGGCGGCATCGAGCTCCACCTGAACGACCTCGCCCGTGGCCTCGCCGGCCGCGGCCACGACGTGCGGGTGCTCGCCACCTGCCCCGGCCCGGCGCAGGTCGACGGCATCGCGGTCGAGCGGCTGCCCGGGCTGCGGATGCCGCGCTGGGGATTCTCGCTGTGCGACGCGACCACGCGGGCGGCGCTGCTGGCGGCGATCGCGCGCCACGGCAGCGAGGTGGTCCACGCCCACGGAGGCACGTGGACGCCCGCCGGCTACGGCGGGGCGTGGTTGTGCCAGCGCCGCGGTGTGCCCACGGTGCTCACCGTCCACTCGGTGCTCGACGGGCTCGGGCCCGTGCTGCCGGCGCTGGCCGCGGTGATCGGCAGCGCGGGCTGGAACCTGACCTGGAGCGCCGTCGGCGAGGACGTCGCCCGCAGCCTGCGGCCCCACGTCGGCGGTCGCCCCGTGCGGTTGCTGCCGAACGCGGTCGACGACGCGTTCTGGCGGGCAGGCGCGGTGAGCGCGGCGCGCGGCGCAACCGTCGAGGTGGTGGCCGTGATGCGCCTCACCCGCCGCAAGCGTGGGAGCGAGCTGCTGCGCGCGTTCGCCCGTGCCCGGGCTGCGAGCCGGGTGCCGATCCGGCTCACCCTCGTCGGCGACGGCTTCGAGCGCGGGCGGCTGGAGACGCTGGCGCGGCGACTGGCGCTCGGCCCCTCTGCCCGGATCCTCGGCTTCCGCCCGCGGCCCGAGGTGCGCGACTTGCTGGCCTGCAGCGACGTCTTCGTGCTGCCCTCGACTCGCGAGTCGTTCGGGATCGCGGCGCTCGAGGCGCGCTGCGCGGGGCTGCCGGTCGTCACGTACCGGCGCAGCGGTGCCGCCCGCTTCCTCGAGCACGAGCGCTCGGCCCTGCTGGTCGACGACGACGCGGGCCTGACCGCGGCCCTGGTCCGCCTCGCGGAGGACGGGGCCCTGCGGCAGCGGCTCCGCGCGCACAACACGACGGCGCCCAACCCCTATCCCTGGCCGGCGGTGCTCGACGCCCACGAACAGGCCTACCGCGACGCGCTGGCCGGGCGCTAGCGGCGTCCTGGTCGTGTGCTACCGTCGCGCGTCGTGAACGCGACCGCTGCCAGCAACGCCGGATCCAGGCTGCGCGCGCTGCTCGCCTCGCCGCGCTGCGAGATCCTGCTCGAGGCCCACAACGCGGTCTCCGCGCGCCTCGTCGAGGAGGCGGGCGTGCCCGGCGTGTGGGCCAGTTCGCTGACCCTGTCCTGCGCGGCCGGGCTGCGCGACAACGGCTCGCTGTCGAGCGACCAGGCGCTCGACGTGCTGGAGTCGATGACCGCGCGGGTTGCGGTGCCCGTGCTGTTCGACGGCGACACCGGGTACGGCGACTTCAGCCACTTCCAGACGCTCGTGCGCCGGCTGATCGCCCGGCGCGTCGCCGGCGTCTGCATCGAGGACAAGGCGTTCCCCAAGCGCAACTCCTTCCTGGCCGGCGAGCGCCAGGAACTGGCCGACCTCGACGAGTTCTGCGGCAAGCTGCGGGCCGGCCTCGATGCGCGCGGCGACCCATCGTTCGTGGTCGTCGCCCGGACCGAAGCGTTGATCACGGGGGCCGGTCTCGACGAGGCGCTGCGACGGGCCGAGGCATACGCCGACCAGGGCGTCGACGCCGTGCTCGTCCACTCCAAGGCGGGCACCTTCGGCGAACTGCAGGCGTTCATGGCCCGCTTCTCGCGGCGGGTCCCGGTCGTGTGCGTGCCGACCACCTACTACCAGACCCCGCCCGAGGCGTTCGATGCCGCCGGCGTGTCGCTCGCGCTGTGGGCGAACCACATGCTGCGGGCCTCCGTGCGGGCCATGCACGACGTCGCGGTGCGGATCGCGGCCGAGCGCGGCGGGCGCGCCGTCGAGGACGACGTCGCCCCGCTGTCGGAGCTGTTCCGGCTCTCGGACCAGCAGGCGTTCGAGGCCCAGGAGCGGCTGTACGCCGCGGGCCCGCAGCAGCGCGCGATCGTGCTCGCGGCCAGCCGCGGCGACGGCTTCGACAGCCTGACCCGCGACCGTCCCAAGTGCATGCTGCCGGTCGCTGGCGTGCCGGTGCTCGATCGGCTGCTGACCCAGCTGCGGGCGGAGGGCGTGCGCGACCTGACCGTGGTGCGAGGCTACCGGCCCGAGGCCGTCGCCCCGGCCGGCGTGCGGCTCGTCACCAACCCCGGCTGGGCGAGCAGTGGCGAGCTGCGTTCGCTGCACGCCGCGGTCGAGTCGCTGCACGGCGACGTGGTGGTGGCCTACGGCGACCTGGTGCTGCGTCGCCACGTGCTGCACGAACTGCTCGCCTGCGACGCACCGCTCTCGGTCGTGGTCGACGCCGCCCGCGGTTTCCTGGAGAGCGGCCGGGCGGCCGACCGGGTGCGCGTCTCCGGCCCGCCGCCGCGCCCGGGCGACGACGCGCCGCGCTTCCTGCGCGACGTCTCCGCCACGTTGCCCGACGACGGTTGCGAAGGCGAGTGGGTCGGCCTGCTGCGGGCGCGCGGGGCCGGCGCCGAGGCGCTGCGTGCGGCGCTCGAGGCGCTGCTGGCCGAGCCGGGCGGCGAGCAGCTGGCGATGGACGCGCTGATGCGCCGCCTGCTGGCGCAGGGTCACGAGATCCGCGCCCTGCACGTGGACGGCGGCTGGGCCGATCTCGACACCCTGACCGACCTCGCGGCCGCCACGCCGTGAACGCGGCGTTCACCCCGGAGCGGCTGCTCGAGGCGTTGCGCGCGGCCGGCGTGCGCGAGCTGGCCGGCGTGCCGTGCTCCATCCTCGATCCGCTGCTCCGCGTCGCGGAGCAACGTGCCGAGGTCCGCTACGCGGCGTGCAGCGTCGAGGGCGAGGCGGTGGCCTTCGCCTGCGGAGCCTGGCTCGCCGGTGCGCGCGCTGCCGTGCTGTTGCAGAACTCCGGCCTCGGCAACACGGTCAACCCGCTGGCCTCACTGGCCCTGCCCTATCGGGTGCCGCTGCTGATCGTCGCCTCGTGGCGTGGCGAGCCGGGCCGCGAGGATGCCGTCCATCACGCCGCGATGGGCGCCGCCACGTTGCCGCTGCTCGCCGCCCTGGAGATCCCGCACCTCGTGCTGCGTCCCGGCGCGTGCGACCTCGAGCCCGCGGTCGCCGCCCTCGCGGCCCGGGCCTGGGCCGAGCGCCGGCCGGTGGCGCTGGTCGTGCCGCGGGGCGCCCTCGCCGGTGCCGCCGCAGCCGCCCCCCAGCTCGGGGAGCGGCCGGCGGTGATCGCGGAGCCGCCCGTCCACTTCGGCGGCGGCCCCCGGCCGTCGCGGCGGGAGGCGGTCGCCGCCTTCGCGACCACGTTCGCCGGCGCGGCCGTGGTGTCGACCACGGGCTTCGCCTCGCGCGAGCTCGCCGACGCCGGCGTCCGCGCCTCGCACTTCTACATGCAGGGCTCGATGGGTTTCGCGCTGGCGATCGGGCTCGGTGTCGCCCGCGTCCGGCCAACCCGCGACGTGGCCGTGCTCGACGGCGACGGCGCGCTGCTGATGCGGCTCGGGAGCCTGGCCACGGTCGGGGCGCTGGCGCCGCCTCGGCTCGCCCACGTGGTGCTCGACAACGGTGCCTACGCATCGACCGGCGGCCAGCGCACGGTGGCGGCGAGCGTCGACTTCGCGGCGGCCGCCCTGGCCTGCGGCTACGGCGCCGCCGCCGATTGCGACGGCAGCGCCGGCCTGGCCGCCGCCCTCGCCTGGTCGCGCGAGCGGATGGGGCGCGGGCCCTCGCTGCTGCGACTGCGGATCACGGCCGCCGAAGGACCCGTGCGCGGGCGGCCGGAGGTGGCGCCCGAGGTGATCGCCGACGCCTTCCGCGGCTTCCTCGCCGCGGGCTGAGTCCTACTCGACCTCGATCTCCGCGATCCCGATCAGGATCCCGAGCCAGGTCCGCGACTTGAGCCGCAACTGGCGGACCTCGCGGTCGTCGCGCGTGGCCAGCCTGAAGCGCCCCGCCGCGCGCTCGACCTTGAGCGGCAGCGCACGAAAGCTGCCGGTGATGCCGTTGTGCAGGTAGCGCAGCTCGAGGTCGCCGCCGCTCAGCGGGTCGCACGCGAGGCATGCCAGCAGGATGGCGTCGCGGCCGTGGGCGCGGGCCATCGCCACCGGACCACGAGCCAGCTCGTCGACCGTCGTCGTCGTGCTGTCGACCCGGCTGCGGCGCACCACCGCGACGACGCGGCCCTGGCCGTCGTCGACCACGACCAGCTCGTGGACGAGGCCGTCCTCCGGCTCGCTGACGACGCGCACCAGGACCTGCTCGCGCCGCGGCCGGGCGGCCGGCTCGGCCGCACTCGCCGCAGAGGCCAGCAGCAGGCACGCGGCGATCGCAGCCCGGCCCGGCGACCCGAGGCTCGCCGTCAGCAAGGCGGCCGGCCGCGGGCGCGCTCGACCCACTCGCCCAGCGCGCCGAGGAAAGCGTCGATGTCCGGCTCGTGCAGGTCGCCCAGCACCGAGAGGCGGAAGCAGGGCGCGTGGCCAGGCTTGCCGGGGTAGATCGTGAAGCCGCGGGCGAGCAGTGCGTCGTGCAGGCGCTCGAAGTCGAACCACGGTGCCACGGGCGCACGCACCGCGAGCAGGATGCGGCTCTGGCGCGCCTCCGGCAGCAGCGGCTCGAAGCCCAGTCGACCGAGGCCCGCCAGCAACCGCCCGTGGCAGCGCTCGTAGCGTGCCTGACGCCCGGCGACGCCTTCGCACTCCAGCTCGACCAGCGCGGCCCGCAGCGCGGAAGCCACCTGCGGTGGAACCGTGAAGCGCGACTGGCCGGTCGCTTCCAGCGCTCGTGCCTCGGCCACCAGGTCGAGCGCCACGCTGCGCGGCCGGACGCCCGCCGCGTGTGCGAGCAGCGGCCGCGCCGCCACCACCAGCCCGAGCCCCGCCATGCCCTGCACGCACTTGTTCGACGACGACACGACGGCGTCGACCGCGCCCGGCCCGGGGCCCACCCGCAGCGGGCGAGCCCCGAAGCTCGACATGGCGTCGACCAGCACGAACGCCCCTCGCCCGCGTGCCAGCGCCGCCAGCGCCGCCAGCGGGTTGAGCTCGCCGGTGCTCGTCTCGTGGTGGACGAACGCGAGGTGTACGGCGCCGCCTGGCGCAGGGCGCGCCGCCTCCAGCGCCCGCTCGACGTCCACGAGGTCGACCGGTTGGCCCCAGCCACAGGCCACGACCGCGTGCGGCAGGCGCAGGGCCGCCGCGATCGCCGCCAGCCGCGCGCCGTAGTCGCCGTTGTCGACGACCAGCAGCCGGTCGCCGTCGCCGACGACGCGTCCGAGCAGCGCCTCGAGCGCCGTGGTGCCGTTGCCGGGCAGCGGCACGGCGACCGCCTCGTCGGCAGTGCCGCACAAGTCGACGAGGCGCGCGCGCACGTCCGCGTAGAGCTCGACGAACTCCGCCTCGCGCGGGCAGACGTCGGGGATGACGAGCGCACGCTTGACCGCCTCGGAGGTGGTCGCTGGTCCCGGGTTGAGCAGCACGCGGCGATCGGTCATGCCCGCTCGATCGCGCGCAGCCGCGGCCACACCACCTCGCGGGCGCGGCGCAGGTGGGCTTCGTCGTCGATCTCGGCCCAGCACAGGTCGTCGACGCGGACCAGTCGCGGGGCCCGCGCGCGCGCCGCGAGGGGCAGGCCGTCCGTGTCGTAGCTCCAGCGGCCGTGCCCACCCTGCGCGCGCAGCGCCTCGTGCGCCCGAGCCAGCTCGCGGGCCAGTGGCGGCGACACGCGGCACACGCCGACCAGTTCGCCGTCGCGGCTGGCGAGCGCCGCCGGGTCCTTCGACAGTGCTCGGACGTAGCCGCCCGGGGCCTCGATCCAGACCTCGTCGCCCGCGCCCGTCGGGCCCGACGCCAGCACGGCGTCGGCGTCCGCGTCCGCGCACTCGCTCAGAGCGTCGAGCGCGCGCGCCTCGAACAGCACGTCGCTCTCGAGCAGCAGGAACGGTTCTTCGATGCCGGGCAGGGCGCAGGCCAGCGACGCCAGCGAGCCGGTGTCGGCGTAGTCGGGGTTGTGGACGAGGGCCACGTCCGGCTTGTCGAGGGCCCAGGCACGCCAGGCCTCGGCGCGGTGGCCGGTGACGACGACGATCCGCCTCACCCCCCGCTCGCGCAGCAGGCGCCGGCTGCGATCGGCCAGCGCCTCGGGACCGATCGCGAGCAGGCCCTTCGGCCCCCGGTCCCACGCGCCCCGCAGGCGCAGGCCGAGGCCCGCGCCCAGGATCACCGCGCAGGCGGGCGTCATTCGCCGTTCGGTCTGCGCCCGGCGACCTCGTCCTGCAGGCGCTGCCACAGCGCCGCGACGTGCTCGCGCTCGGTGTCGGTCGCGCCGATCGAGATGCGGGCCATCCAGCGGCCGTCGAGCAGCGCCGGCGTCAGGTAGGCGAAGCCCGAGGCGTTGACGCGCCCGACCCAGCCCAGGGTGTGGCGGTCGAGCGCGTCGCCGTCGAGGCCGCCGGGCTCGTGGCGCACGCACAGCGTCTGCAGCCGGACCGCGTTGAGCACGCGCCAGCCCGGTGCCGCGGCGACCTGCTCCGCGAGCCAGCGTGCGTTGTCGAGGTCGCGCCGCAGCCGCGCCTGCAGCGCGTCGGTGCCCTGCTCGCGGATCAGCGCCCACAGCTTGAGCGCGCGGAAGCGGCGGCCGAGCGGGATGCCCCAGTCGCGGTAGTTCTTGACGCGGCCGTCGGCGGCCGTCTGCAGGTAGCTCGGGTTGGTGCTCATCACCCGCACCAGGTGCTGCGCGTCGCGCACGTAGTAGAGCGAGCAGTCGAAGGCGACGCCCAGCCACTTGTGCGGGTTCAGCACCAGCGAGTCGGCGCCCTCGATGCCGTCCCACAGCGGCCGACACTCGGGCAGGATCATCGCGGAGCCGGCCATCGCGGCGTCGACGTGGAACCACAGGCCGTGCTCGCGGGCGATCGCCGCGAGTGCGCCCAGCGGGTCGAAGGCCGTGGTCGCCGTGCTGCCGCAGGTGCCGACGACGGCGCAGGGATGGCGCCCGGCGGCGCGATCCGCGTGCACCGCGGCCGTCAGTGCGTCGGGCCGCATCGCGAAGCGCCCGTCGACCGCGATCGTGCGCACCTGCTCGCGACCGAAACCCGCCAGCAGCGCCGCCTTCTCGACCGAGCTGTGGGCCTGCGGCGAGGCGTAGACGACGAGCTGCTGCGGTGCGCCCTGCAGGCCGCCGCGCACCATCGCGTACTCGGTGGCCCGCTCGCGGGCGCAGACGAGGGCCACCAGCGTGCTCGACGACGCGGTGTCCTGGATCACGCCGCTCCAGGCGGGCGACAGGCCCAGCATCTGGCGCATCCAGTCGGTCGCCACCTCCTCGACCTCGGTCAGCGCCGGGCTGCTCTGCCACGACAGGCCGAGCACGCCGAGACCGGTCGAGAGGAAGTCGCCGAGCACCGAGGCCAGCGACCCGTTGCTCGGGAAGTAGCCGAAGAAGCGCGGGTGTTGCCAGTGGGAGAGGCCCGGCAGCAGCAGCCGGTCGAGGTCGGCGAGCAGCGCCTCGAACGGCTCTCCCTGCGCGGGCGGGGACGCGGGCAGCGCGGCCTTGATCGAGCCCGGCTCGACCCGGCTCATCACGGGCCGCGCCTCGGCCCCCGCGCGGTAGTCCGCGATCCAGTCGACGACGCGGTGGCCCAGGCGGCGGAACTCTTCGGGATTCATGGGGCGCTCCGTTGCGAGGACCCGAGCCGGGCCGCGAGCGCGGCGGCCAGCAGGGCGATCGCGGCCAGCGCCACGCCGACCCTGGTCCGCGCCTGTGCCCACAGCGCCGGCAGCCGGCGCCGCTCTTCGACCTGCAGCCGGAAGGCCGGCCGCTCGAACAGGTCCTCGATCACGACCGAACCGATGCTGACGTGCGCGTCCTGCGTCACCTCGACGACGCCCGCGGCGGGCGGGGGCCGTTGGCCGGATTCGGGGAGCGGGCTCACGTCCAGCGTGTAGCGCGACTGTCGGGTCAGCTTCTCCAGTTGCCAGGCGTCGACCAGGCGGGCCATCACCAGCGTGCCGCGCGGCTGGCCGTCGCCGCTGTTCGGGAGCACGGGCCGTGCGGCCACCAGCATCATCCCGCGCTCGCCCTGCAGCAGCCCGCCCTTGCGCCGCCCCGTGCGGGTCGCACGCACGGCGGGCGCCGCCAGTCGCCGTACGATCGACTCCGGCAGCGGCTCGTCGCGGTGACGGTCGAGGTCGAGCCAGCGGCCGTGCACGGGGTTCCCGGCCTCGTCCAGCAGCAGCACGCCGTGAACGCGCACCGGCGTGCCCGAGGCCGAGGGCAGGGCCCGTTCCGGGTAACCGGGGTCGCGCGTGCGCAGGTACTCCCAGGTCTCGTCCCAGGAGGCGTAGTCGCGGGCGGTGTCGCCGAGGTCTTCGACCTCGTCGGCCAGCGCGGTCAGCACCCGATGGGTGGCGGCGCGGGTGTCGTCAGCCTCCAGCCTCTCCAGCTCCGGCTCGATCGCCTGGTCCAGCCAGGTCACGGCTGTGGCCCCCGCCGCCGCGACGACGATCGCGGCCAGGAAAGCGCGCAGGACGGCCGGTGGCGCCCGCATGGCTGGCGATGGTAGCGCGGGCCCCGGCGATTTCGACCGGGACGCGGGGATGGGCGACAATGAGGGGTTGCTGCCCAGCGCTGGAGCCTCGATGGGCGGCGAGAGGAGATCGTCCGCCCCGATGGCCACAGAACCGCTCGTCAGCCCCGAACCGGTCGAGTTCAAGACCCTTTCGGCCACGCACCGGCTCAAGTCGTTGCGCCGCGTGGAGTTCCGCGACATCACCGCGCTCGTCGAGGACGCCGTCGCGCGCTCGGGCGTGCGCCACGGGACGGTCTCGGTCACCACTCGCCACACGACCACGGCGATCGTCGTCAACGAGCCCGAGCCGCTGCTACTGGAGGACGCCGCCGCGTTCCTGGAGAAGCTGGCGCCGGCCAGTGCCAACTGGGGCCACAACGACATGTCGCGCCGCCACGACGTGCCGCCGGACGAGAAGGCGAACGCCGACTCGCACCTGCGCGCGCTGCTGCTGGGCGCCTCCGAGACACTGCCGATCATCGACGGCCGGCTCTCGCTCGGCCGCTGGCAGCGGGTGCTGTTCCTGGAACTCGACGGCCCGCGCCGGCGCGAGTTCACGATCGTCTCGCTCGGCCTCGGCGGCTAGGAAAACCCGGCCGCGAACGCGGCCTCAGGCCTCTTCGTGGCGCTCGCGGGTGTTGCGCTCGCGCTTCTTGGCCCCGTCCTTCTTCTTCGACTTGAGCCGCCGCTCGTGCGCCGCCCGGGTCGGCAGCGTCGCGCGGCGCTCGGACGGCCGCACCAGCGCGCGGCCGATCAGCGCGCCCACCTTCTCGCGGGCGTCTTCGACGTTGCGCCACTGGTCGCGGCTGCGCTGGCTGGTGACGATCAGCCGGCCGCGGGCGTCGGTCTTGTTGCGCGCCATCGTCAGCAGCCGGCGGCGCGCCTCCTCCGGCAGCCCGGTGATGGCGGCGAGGTCGACGCGCAGCTCGACCTTCGAGGCAACCTTGTTGACGTTCTGCCCGCCGGGGCCCGAGGCGCGGGACGCCTTGACCGACATCGCGGCGGGGGCAACCACCACGGCACCGACCCGGATTTCTTCTGCCATGGAGAGAAGATGACCCCGGCCGGCGGAGCCTGTCAACGCGCGCGCGGCGCTAGACTGGCGGTTGGGCCTGCCCTCGTCCGCGCTGCTCGCGATAGCGCTGCAGCGCGACCTCCAGCAACTTCACGGAGGCGCGCAAGTCGTCGACGTTGAGCACGTATGCGATCCGCACCTCGTCCTTGCCCAGCCCCGGCGTCGCGTAGAAGCCGCTGGCCGGCGCCACCATCACGGTCGCGCCCTCGTGCGAGAAGTCCGACAGCAGCCAGGCCGCGAAGTCGTCGGTGTCGGCGACCGGCAGCCGTGCGACGAAGTAGAACGCCCCCTCGGGCTTGGCCAGGAACACGCCCGGGATGCGGCCGAGGCCCTCGAACAGCACGTCGCGCCGCTTCTGGTACTCGGCCTGCACGCCGGCGACGTACTCGGGGCCCACCTCGCTGGCGCCCAGCGCCACGAGCTGGGCGAGCCCCGGCGGCGAGAGCCGGCCCTGTGCCATGCGCAGCGCCGCGGAGTGCACGTCGGGATTGCGAGTGGCCAGGCAGCCGAGCCGGATGCCGCAGGCGCTGTAGCGCTTGGACAGGCTGTCGACCACGATCACGAAGTCGTCGCTGTCGGGCAACGACAGCGCGGAGGTCGCCACCCGGCCGTCGTAGACGAACTCGCGGTAGACCTCGTCCGAGATCAGGAACAGCCCGTGGCGGCGGCAGAACGCGCCGACGCGTTCGACCTCTTCACGGGTGTAGACGGTGCCCGTGGGGTTGCTCGGGTTGCACAGCAGGAAGACCCGGGTGCGGGGCGTGAGCACGGCCTCGAAGGCGGCGTCCGGCGGCAGGTGGAAGCCGTCTTCGCCGCGGGCCTTGACGGGCCGCAGCGTGACCCCGGCCAGGCCGGCGAACGAGTTGTAGTTCGTGTAGAAGGGCTCGACCAGGATCGCCTCGTCGCCCGCCTCGGTGCAGGCGAACAGCGCGAACAGCAGCGCCTCGCTGCCGCCCGTGGTGGCCAGCAACTGGTCGGGGCCGAGCGTGAAGCCGAGCTTCGCGTAGTAGGTCGACAGCGACGCCACGTACTCCGGCGTGCCGCCCGAGGGCGAGTAGGCCAGCACGCGCTCCGCCTTGGCCAGCTTCTCGCGCATGCAGGCCGGCGTTTCGATGTCGGGCTGGCCGATGTTCAGGTGGTAGACGTGCACGCCGCGCGCCTTGGCGGCATCGGCGAGCGGCATCAGCCGGCGGATCGGCGAAGCCGGCATCTTGCGGGCGCGCTCGGAGACGCGGGGGGCGGCAGCGGCAGTCGTGGACATGCGCGTTCAGGCTCCTGTAGCGGTGATTCTACGCCGCGACCGTTGGCCCCGGGTACCATGCGCGGGTGCCACTCTCCACCCCGGTCGTCGTCCTGGTCGCCCTCCTGCACGTGTGGTTCCTGGTGCTGGAGATGTTCCTGTGGCAGCAGCCGATCGGCCTGCGCACCTTCCGGATGAGCGCGCAGAAGGCGGCCGACTCGGCGGTGCTGGCGGCCAACCAGGGCCTGTACAACGGCTTCCTCGCCGCGGGCCTGCTGTGGGGCGCGGTCGCCCAGCGCATCGACGTGCAGGCCTTCTTCCTCGGCTGCGTGGTCGTCGCGGGGGTCTTCGGCGCGGTCACGGTCTCGCGCCGCATCCTCTACGTCCAGGCGGCGCCGGCGGCGCTGGGTCTGGGGCTGCTGGCACTCGCGTAACCGCCGGCGGGCTTCGTCAGCCTCGGCGGTCCTCGCGCACGAGCACCGCCGTGGCCGCGGTCAGCAGCGGGCCGAGCGCGCCCGCGCCGAGGCCGATCGCGATCCCCGCGAGCACGGCGCCGGGGCCGGCTCCGAGCGCGAGGCCCGCGCCCCAGCCGAGAGCGGAGGCCGCGACGAGCGCGAGATAGGGGGCGTGGAGCCAGCCGGCAGCGACGGCCAGCGGCACCCGCCACTCCTGCGCGTGCCGGCGCAGGCACCACGCGCCGCCGGGCAGGCTGGACAGCACCAGCGCCGCCGCCTGCAGCCCGCGGCTCTCCGCGAGCACGGGGAACCAGGCTGCGACCACGGGGCCGGCCAGGCACAGCAGCGAGCCGAGGCTGAGCGCGTTGACGGAAGCGCCAACCAGGGCGTGGCCGAGTCGCGAGGCGAAAGCGGGCGTGGTCACGAGACGGGCAGCCGCAGGCGGGCGACGCAGCCCGCGCGGTCCTTGCGGTTCTCGAGCGTCAGCGTGCCCTCGTGGGCCTCGGCGATCTGGCGGCACAAGACGAGGCCGATGCCCGAGCCCTGCGGCTTGGTGGTGAAGAAGGGCACGAACAGGTTGGCCGAGGGCGGCAGGCCCGGGCCTTCGTCCTCGACGAAGACCTCGAGCAGCCGCGAGCCGGGCAGCAGCCGCCAGCCGAGCCGGACGTGACCCGCGGTCTCCGCGACCGCGTCGACCGCGTTGCGCACGACGTTGATCAGCAACTGCTCGAGCTGGTCGGAGTCGGCGCGGATCGTCAGCTCCGGGCCCGCCACCAGCTCGACCTTCGCCCGCGTCTCGAGCCCCGCGACGCGGCGCAGCAGCGCGCTCAGCTCCAGCGGCTGCAACTGCGGCGCGGGCAGCCGCGCCAGCCGCGCGTAGGCGTCCATGAAGCGGGCCAGCGACTCGGCGCGTGCGCGGATCACGGCCAGCCCGCGCTTCGCGTCCTCCTCCCAGTCGTCGGCGCGGACGGGGCGCGACAGCAACGTCTCCAGGCTGCCGGCGATCGACTTGATCGGCGCCAGCGAGTTGTTCAACTCGTGGCCCAGCACCCGAATCAGCCGCTGCCATGCCTGGCGCTCCTCGTCGCGCAGCGCGCGGGAGACGTTGGTGAGCACCAGCAACTGGTGGGGCCGGCCGCCCTCGCGGAAGCTGGTGCGGCGGATCTCGAAGCGGCCGGAGGCGCCGGGGAACGTGCGCTCGAGCACGATCGGCGTCTTCTCGATCAGCGCCTCCGACAGCCCCAGCTCGGCGGCGGTGTGGCCGAGCAGGCGCTCCGCGGGTCGCGCCAGGATCCGCTCGCCGGCCTTGTTGACCAGCTTCAGCCGCTGCTCCTCGTCGAAGGTGAAGACCGCGACCTCGATCTCCTCCATGACCTTGCGCAGCAGCGCGGTCGCCTCCAGCGCGCCGAGCCGCTCCTCGCGCAGGGTGTCGGCGAGCAGGTTCAGCTCCAGCATCACCTGCGACAACGCGTCGTCGCCGCGCGAGCCGCGAGCGCGGAAGCTGAAGTCCTCTTCGCGCAGCGCGGCGAGCAGGTTGGACAACGTCTGCAAAGGGTGGGTGACCGCGCCGCGGGCGGCGCTGGCGAACGCCCACCACGCGCCGACGACGAGCAGGCCCAGCGTCCACTGCAGCCGCGACGAGTAGTCGCCGAAGAACAGCAGGCCCAGCGCCACGGCCACCGCCGGCGCGCCGCACAGCAGCGCCAGCAGCAGCACTCGCCGCTCGTGGTTCAGGAACCGGCGGCGACCCCGGGCCACGATCGGCGGCTACAGCCCGTAACGCTGGAGGCGGCGGTACAGCGCGCTGCGCGAGAGACCGAGCGCGTCGGCGGCCCGCGACACGTTGCCGTCGTAGCGGCTGAGCGCCTTCTTGATCAGGAACGCCTCGACCTCCTCGAGGCTCATCTCCTCCAGCTTGCCCTGGGCCTCGGCGGCGGTGCGCAGGCCGAGGTCGGCCGGCTTGATCGTCTCGCCCTGGCACATCAGCACCGCGCGCTCGACCGCGTGGTCCAGCTCGCGCACGTTGCCGGGCCAGGCGTGCTCGGAGAGCGCCCGCACCGCGCCCTGCTCGAAGCCGGTCACCCGCTTGCGGTAGCGCTGCCCGTGCTGCTTCAGGAAGTGCTGGGCGAGCACCGGGATGTCCTCGCGCCGCTCGCGCAGCGCGGGCACCCGGATCTCGATCGTGTTGATGCGGAACAGCAGGTCCTGGCGGAAGCGGCCGGCGGCGACCTCGGCGTGGAGGTCGGCGTTGGTGGCGGAGAGGATGCGCACGTCGACCTTGCGCGTGCGCGACGAGCCGACCCGCTCGAACTCGCCCGTTTCCAGCACCCGCAGCAGCTTCGGCTGCAGGTTCATCGGCACGTTGGCGATCTCGTCGAGGAACAGCGTGCCGCCGTCGGCCAGCTCGAAGCGGCCGACGCGGTCGGCCTTGGCGTCGGTGAACGCGCCCTTGACGTGGCCGAACAGCTCGCTCTCGAAAACGCCCTCGGACAGGCCACCCGCGTTGACGGTGACCAGCGGCCGCCCGGCCCGCGACGAGACCGAGTGCAGCGCCTGCGACACCGTGCCCTTGCCCGAGCCGTTCTCGCCGGTGATCAGCACGTTGGCGTCGGAGGGGCCGACGCGGGCGATCATGTCGAGCACCGGCCGCATCGCCGGCGCCTCCGCGATCAGCCGCGGCCCGCCTTCGCCGCGCAGCGCGCGGTTCTCCGCCTCCAGCCGCTGACCGCGGCGCAGAGCGCGCGCCAGCTCGGCCTGGGTGCGCAGGATCGCCAGCAGCCGTGCGTTCTCCCACGGCTTCTGCACGAAGTCGCGAGCGCCGCGGTGCATCGCCGCCACGGCGACGTCGACGCTGGCCCACGCGGTCATCACCACCACGGGCAGGGTGGGGTCGAGCGCCGTCAGCCGCGCCAGCAGGTCGAGGCCCTCCTGGCCCGACGTGGTGTCGCGGGTGTAGTTGAGGTCAATCAGGGCGACGTCGAACTCGCGCGACTCGGCCGCGGCCAGCACGCCGGCCGGCGAGGACGCGGTCTCCAGCACGAAGCCCTCGGCCTTGAGCAGCAGCCGCAGGGCCTCCAGCACGTCGTGCTGGTCGTCGGCGACGAGTACGCGCAGCGCAGTGTCTTTCATGTCCCTCGGGGTCGTCGGGTCCGCCGGCATTATCGGTTCACTCGGCGGCCAGTGCTTCGGCCGGGTCGACCCGGCTCGCCCGCAGCGCCGGGGGCAGGCAGGCGGCCACCGCGGCCGCGAGCAGCAGGCCGGCCGCCAGCGCGAAGATCGCGGGGTCGGCGGCGCTGACCTCGAACAGCAGCGAGCGCACCAGCCGCGCCAGCACCGCAGCCGCGGCGAGTCCGGCGAGCACCCCGGCCGCCACTGGCGCGAGGCCGTCGCGCAGCACGAGCCCCAGCACGTCGGCGCGGCCGGCGCCGAGCGCCAGCCGCACGGCCAGCTCCCGCCGCCGCTCGGCCACGCTCCAGCCGACGACGCCGAAGATGCCGAGCGCCGCCAGCAGCAGCGCCAGCACCGCGAATCCGCCCGTGGCCTGGCTTCGGAAGCGGGCGCCGCCCTGGGCGTCGGCCACCAGCGCGCGCAGCGGCGCGACGTCGGTCACCGGTTGCAGCGGGTCGAGCGCGGCCACAGCGGCCCGCAGTCGCGTGGCCAGCGCCTCGTGCGTCGCTTCGTCGCGGCCGCGGACGACGACGAACTGGACCGGAAAGGGCGACTGCTCGACCGGCACGTAGAGGTCGAGTCGCACATCGGCGAGGCCGCGGTAGCGGCCGTCGGCCACCACGCCGATCACCTCGCTGAAGCGGAACGAGCCGTCCGGCGCCTTGCTGCCGACCGTCGCCAACCGCTGGCCGATCGCGTCCTGGCCAGGCCACAGCATGCGCGCCAGTCGTTCGCCCACGATCGCGACCAACGCGCCGTCCGCGCCGTCCCGCTCGCCGAAGTCGCGGCCGGCGCGCGGCGACAGGCCCATCGCCGGCAGGTAGCCGGGCGTCACCGGCATGTAGTTCACGATCGGGTTCTGCTGCGCCGCGGCTTCCGGCTGACCGGGCAGCAGGTACCAGCCGTCGATCCCGATCGGGCCCAGTTCGAGCGGTCGCAACAGCGTGGAGCCCGCGGCCGTGACGCCGGGCGCCGCGCGTAGCTGCGCCAGCAACTGGTGGTGGAAGCGCCGTCGGTCCTCGGGCTTCGGATGGCGCCATTCGTCCGGGCCGACGCGGGCGGTGAGCGCCTGGTCGGGACGGTAACCGAGCTCCTGCGCGGACAGGCGCAGGAAGCTCCTGACGACCAGGCCGGCAAGCGCCAGCACGACCACGGCGAAGGCCGCCTCGAGCCCGACCAGCACGCGCCGCGCCCGCACAGCCCGGGCCTCGGACGAGCTGCCGCGCGACTGCCCGCGCAGGCCGTCGACCGGGGCCTCGCGGGTCGCAGAGAGCGCGGGCCACAGTCCCGCGAGCAGGGCACTCGCGAAGGCCAGCGCCACCGCGAAAGCGGAGACGCGGCCGTCGATCGTGGCGCTGGCGAGGCCGGGCACGTCGACCGGGGCGAGGCCGATCAGCGCCGTCAGCGACAGGTGGGCGAGCCCCAGGCCGAGGCCCGTGCCGAGCGCGGCGACGACCAGCGTCTCGCACAAGAGCAGACGCACGAGGCGGGCGCGGCTGGCGCCGAGCGCGGTGCGCACGACCAGCTCCCGGCGCCGGGCGAGGCCGTGGGCGACGAGCAGGCTGGCCACGTTCGAGCACGCGATCAGCAGTACCAGCGCCACCGCCGCGGCCAGCAGGCCGAGCGCCGGCCCGGCGTCGCCGACGAGGTGGTCGCGCAGCGGGGTGACGACGGCGCTGCGCTTCTCCGTGCCACCACCGGTCGCGAGCGCGGCCTGGCGCGCGACCAGGCCGTCGAGTTCGGCGTCGGCGGCTTCGACCGTCGCCCCGGGCGCGAGCCGGGCGACGAGATGCAGCCAGCCCGTCGTACGCGCCTCGAGATACGCCGGTTGGGCGGGCACCAGCGGCGTCCACAGCTCCGCGCCTTTCGGGTACTCGAAGTCCGCGGGTGCGATGCCGATCACGCGGTAGCTCTCGCCGGAAAGCTCGACGCTGCGCCCGACCAGCCTCGGGTCGGCACCGAAGTGGTGGCGCCACGCGGCATCGGCGAGCACCAGCGTGCGCTCGGCGCCCGCGCGGTCGTGCCCGGGTTCGAAAGCCTTGCCCAACGCGGGCCGCACGCCCAGAACGTCGAAGAAGCCGTGGCTGACCGCCGCGCCCTCGAGTCGCACGGGGCCGGACGCCGTCGCCAGCGTCAACGCCTCGGACAGCGTGTTGGGCATCGCGGCGACGGCGGCCAGCGTCTTCGCGTCGCGCGCGAGGTCGAGGTAGTCGGGGTAGCTGACCGGGCGCTGGGTCGCGCCGCGCTGGTCGTCCGTCTCGGTGACGAACACCAGTCGTCCTTCTTCGGCGAACGGCAGCGGCCGCAGCAGCACCGCGTCGACCGCGGCGAACAGCGCGCTGCCGAGGCCGATGCCGAGGGCCAGGGCCGACACTGCAAGCGCGCTGGTCGCGCCCGCGCGCCGCAAACGGCGCAGGCCGTGAGCGAGGTCCCGCAACGTCAGGCCATCCAGCCGTCCTTGAGGCGGATCACGCGCGAGCCGTAGGACGCGTTGGTCTCCGAGTGGGTGACCTGGACGATGGTCGTGCCCTCGTCGTTGAGCTTCTTGAACAGCTCCATGATCTCGCGGCCCTGGTCGGAGTGCAGGTTGCCGGTCGGCTCGTCGGCCAGGATCACCTTCGGGCTCGCCACCAGCGCGCGGGCGATGCCGACGAGCTGCTGCTGGCCGCCCGAGAGCTGGTTCGGGTAGAGGTCCTTCTTGCCGACGATCTGGAAGCGGTCCAGCACGTCGGCCACGATCGCCTGGCGCTCGGACTTCTTGACGTCGCGGTAGGTGAGCGGGACCTCGATGTTCTCGTACACCGTGAGGTCGTCGAGCAGGTGGTAGCTCTGGAACACGAAGCCCACGTGCTTGCGCTGGAGGTCGAGTCGCTCCTTGCGGCCGAGCTTGTGGACGGGGGCGCCGACGAAGTCGAACTCGCCGGTCCAGGCCGAGTCGTGCAGGCCGAGGATGTGGAGCAGCGTCGACTTGCCCGCGCCCGAGGGCCCCATGATCGAGACGAAGTCGCCCTCCTTGATGTCGAGGGAGATGCGGCGCAGCACGTAGACCTTGCCGCCGCCCAGGTCGTAGGACTTCTCGACGTTCCGTAGCGAGATCATGGCCACAGCCTATCCAAGAGCGATGCCACGGGCACCTGATCACGCGCGCCCGTGCCCCCGTAGGGGATTCGAGCGTCGGAGGGCCGTCCGCTCGCGGGACGACCGTCCGTTCGTGGGACGCGCCTATCCGCCCCCGGAACGGCTCGGCCGGGCGACGGAGGGGGCGGTGGCGCGGAAAGGGGCGGACTAGTAGGCGGTCGAGTAGGTGGCCCGGACCGGCGCGTAGGCGGGCGGCGCCATCACGGTGGCCGGCAGCTCTTCGCGGCGCTGGATCAGGCCGAGGCGCTTCATCTTCTCGTGCAGCGTGGTCGGCAGCACGCCCAGGATCTTCGCGGCGCGGCGCTGGTTGCCGCCGCTCGCGGTGAGCGCCGAGAGGATCAGGTCCCGCTCGTACTCCGACATCAGCTCCTTGAGGCCCTTGCGCTCCTGGTTCGTGCCGATCATTTTGTTCTCCCGGTCTTCACGAGGTGCCCCCGCACCCCGATCGACAGGGTTCCTATCCAAGTCGCGTGCCGACTCCCTGGATACGCACGATCGCCACGACTGGTGCGGGTTTGCGCGCCAGGAGCCGAGGTCGGACCGGGACCGCGCTGTCCGCTGGCGGACGCCCGGTGTCCGGAGGCCGGACCTCGTTCACATTCCTTGACCATCGGGTTCCTACGGACGCGGCTCCGCCCCCAAAGCCCCGGTCGGGTTCCCGTCCCGGGGCTTCAGAAGACGAGCGTTGCTCCCGCCACCACGGCCCGCGTGGCCTGCGGGTAGAAGTAGCGCACGCCGGTCAGCGTCTCGCCGCCACCGCCGTCGCGGGCGAGGTAGGGGTAGCTGTAGCCCGATGGCCAGATCCGGTCGTCGTCGAGCAGGTTGGTGACGTCGAGTGCGAGCCGCACCCGGCCGCCGGCCAGCGGGTAGCGCGCCGAAAAGTCCATCGTGAAGTGGCTGGGCACCTCGGTGACGGCGCTCGAGGTGTTGTCGAGGAACGCGCGCGACACCCAGCGCCCGCGCAGCCGCAGCTGCGTGCCATCCTTCGGCAGCCACTCGATCGACTGGTCCAGCACGACCGCCGGGGTCAGCAGTGGCTCGGTGTCGGCGAAGACCCGCGCCGTGGAGTCCGTCCAGTTGCCGGCCTCGTCGTAGACGTCGAGGACCTGGGTCCAGGAGCCGATCCGGTTCCAGGAGAGCGCCGCCAGCGAGCGCAACCGCAGCACGCGCGCGGGCCGGAACGTGGCGTCGACCTCGAGCCCGCGGCGGAAGCTCTGGTCGACGTTGGTGCGGATCGGGAAGCCGACCAGCGACAGTTCGCCCGTCTGCGCGATCTCGTCGCGGAACTCCATCGCGTACAGGTTGGCGGAGACCGACAGCCGCGGGCTCGACCAGGCCACGCCGGCCTCCAGATCCCACACCCGCTCCGGGCGCACCGCCTGCGTGTCGTAGGCGATCGACGGGTTGTCCTCGCCGGCGAACAGGTCGTTGCGGGTGGGCTCGCGGGTGGCGCGGGCGGCGGACGCGTACACCGTCAGCCCCGCGCGCGGTTCGAAGCGTCCGCCCATGCGGGCGTTGAAGAACGTCCACGACACCGGCTCGATCGCCTGCGTACCTTCGTAGGAGAAGCGGGCGTGGCGCAGTTGCACGTCGCCGTGGGCTTGGCCGCGGCCGCGCGTCAGGGTGGCCTTGGCGAACGCGTTGCCCTCGCGCTTGAAGCCGGTGTTGGTGTAGAGCGCGGTGCCGCCCTGCTCGTTCGCGAAGTGCTCGCGGCGGAAGTCGCTGCCGTGTAGCCCGCCGTGGAGTGCCAGGCCCGGCGTCTCGTGATTGACCGTGAGCGTGGCGGCCAGCGCGTGGCCGTCGATGCCGATGTCGAGCAGCGTGTCCTTCGCGGCGGGGTCCGACCACAACGTCAGCGCGCCCTGGGCGCCCGAGTAATAGGCCTGGGCGTTGATCGAGCCGCCCTGGCCGAAGCCGGTCGTGTACTGGAGTTGGGCCAGGTCCTGGCCGAAGTCGTCCTTCTCCTCGGGCTGCATCACGTTGACGCGCGGGTTCTCGAGCAGCGCCGCTTCGTCGGGCGCGTAGTACGACAGCTCCGAGCGCTCGCGGCCGCTGAAGCCCGAGAAGCGCAGCAGCGAGCGCGTGCCCTGGCGGGCCGTGTTCCAGAACAGCGAGCGCTGCACGATGCCGGAGTGGTCGCGGTAGCCGTCGGCTTCGCCGTAGGAGAAGCGGCCGCTGGCGCGCAGGCCGCCGGGCAGATCCCCGCTGTGGGCCGACAGTGCGCCGCGAGCGACGCCGAAGCTGCCGCCCGCCGCCTGCGCCTCGCCGCCGGCCTGGTCGGCGAGCCGGGTGGAGACGAAGCCGATCGCACCGCCAAAGGCCGGCGCGCCGACTGTCGAGGCGGCCACGCCGCGCTGGACCTGGGCCGAGTCGATCGCGCCCATGATGTCGGCGACGTTGGCGAAGAAGAAGGCCGACTCCTCGGGGTCGTTGAGCGGCACGCCGTCGAACGTGAAGTTGATCCGGCTCTGGCCGACGCCGCGCACGCTCAGGTACGAGTAGCCGCTGCCGCCGACGCCGGCCTCGGAGTACGCGGTCAGGCCGGGCACCGCCTGCTGCAGCGCCAGCGGCAGGTCCTGGCCGAAGCCGATCTCGGCGAGATCCGCGGCGTCGAGCTCGGTGCGGGTGATCGGGGCCGCGTCCGCGGCGCGCAGCGCGCGCACCACGGTCTCCTCGGCGATCCCCGCGGGGGAGAGGGACAGCACGATATCCCGCGCCCCGGCCGCGACGCCCGCGCGCTCGGCGCGGGCGAAGCCGGGGAAGCTCGCGCGCAGCGTGTGCCTGCCGGCGGGCAGGGCGAGCGTGAAGCGGCCCTCGGCATCCGCGTCCACGCGCTGGCCGGTCTCGACGGCTTCGACGCGGGCGCCGGGCAGCCGCGCGCCGGAGACGTCCTCGACGTGGCCCGAAACGGCCGCATCGGCCGCGAACGCCGCGGGCGCGAGCCCCGCACACAGGATCAACGACAGCAAACGACTCGTCAGGGTCTCGGGCATCGCGCTACCTCGTTCAAAGAGGCCGCGCCATCAGGGTCCACGCCTTCCCTCCGCCGGTCTCAACCGGGTCAGGTTCAAAGGGTGTGATCTCAGGCCGTTCTTCGGCCACCCCTAGGCAACGACTTCTCTAGCTTGCCGGCCTTCGGCCGCCGGCGTCAAGCCACGTTCAGTCCTCGCGCAGCGTGCGGGCCGGGTCGACCCGCGCGGCGGCTCGCGCGGGCAGCGCCGTCGCGGCCAGTGCCGTCGAACAGAGGGTCGCGATGGCCAGGAGCAGGGCCGCAGGGTCGAAGGCGCTCGTTCCTTGCAGGACGCTGGCGAGCAGGCGGCCACCGGCCGCGGCCAGCGCCAGCCCGAGCCCGAGGCCCACCGCGGTCAGCCGCGCGCCTTCGCCGAGCACCAGCCGCAGCACGTCGCGGGCGCTGGCCCCGAGCGCCACGCGCACGCCGATCTCGCGCGAGCGGGAGCGCACCGACCAGGCGAGCAGGCCGTGCAGCGAGACCGCGCACAGCCCGAGCGCCGCCAGCGCGAACGTGAGCAGCACCGTCGCCGTGAAGCGCGGCCCGGCCATGGCCTGGGCCACGACGCGGTCCATCGGGGCGACGTCCGCCAGCGCCAGCTCCGGGTCGCCGGCCGCCAGCGCCGCGCGCAGCGCCGGCACCAGCGGCTCGAGTTCGCCTTCGCCGCGCACGACGAGGTCGAGGCGGCCGAAGGACCACTGCGGCAGCGGCACGTAGATGTCGGGCCACAGCTCGCTCCAGCTTCGATAGCGCACGTCGCCGACGACACCGACGATCGTCCGCCACGGCTGCGGCGAGTGCGGGGGGCCGAACTTGATCCGGCGACCGACAGCGCCACCCGTCTTGAAAAAGCGCTTCGCCAGGCCCTCGCTGACGATCACCACCGGGGTCGCCGAGGCGTCGTCGCGGGCGTCGAAGTCGCGGCCCTCGCGCAACGGGATGCCCATCGTGCGGAAGTAGTCGGGGCTGATCGACTCGTGGTTGGAAGCGGGATTGCGGCGCTGAGCCTCCGCGTCCTGGCCCTCGACCGTGAAGGGGTAGTCCCAGCCGATCGGGTCGCGCAGCGGGCGCAGCAGCACGACGGCCGCGCCGGCCACACCGGGCAGCGCCCGCACCCGGTCGAGGAACGGGTTGACGAACGCCGCGCGGTCCGCGTGCGACGGATAACGTGCGCCGAGGTTGAGCCGCGCGGTCAGCACGCCCTCGGGCTGGAAGCCCGGCTCCAGCGCGGCGACCCGGGCGAAGGCCCGCGACACCAGCGCCGCGCCGCACAGCAGGGAGAGTGCGACCGCGACCTGGGCCACGACGACGGCCTGGCGCAGGCCGCGCGTGCGCGGGCCGCCAGCGGCACCGCGTGCGCCCTCGCGCAGCGCGTCGGCCGCCGGCGAAGCGAGCGCCGCCAGGCCCGGCAGCAGGCCGGCGGCGAGCGCCGCCAGCAGCGAGACGGTCAGGGCGAAGCCCAGCGCGCGCGCATCGACGGCGGCCGCCGCCAGCCGCGGGACGTCGGGCGGCGCGAGGGCGACCAGCAGGTCGAGCCCGAGATAGGCACAAGCGACCCCCAGCGCCCCGCCGGCCAACGCGACGACGAGGGCCTCGGCGAGCGCCTCGCGCAGCAGCCGGCCGCGCGGGGCGCCGAGCGCCAGCCGCACCGCCCGCTCGCGCCCGCGCAGGGCGCCACGCGCGAGCAGCAGCGCGGCCACGTTGGCGCAGGCGGCGAGCAGCACCAGCGCCACCGCCGCGGTAACCAGCCGCAGCGCGGGCCGGGTGTCGCCCCACACGGCCTGCGGCAGCGGCGTGGCGACGCCGCGCAGCCCGCCCTGGCGGTCGGGCCGGCTGCGGCCGAGGGTGCCGGTGAAGGTCTCGAGCTCGGCCCGCAGTCGAGCGAAGTCGCCGCTCTCGCGCAGGCGGCCGACGAACTTCAGGACCCGCAGCGCGGGCAGCTCGCGGCCGAGGCCGTCGGCCAGCGTGTAGACGTCGGCGCCGCGCGGCAGCGTGAGGTCGCCAGGCGCGATGCCGATCACCGTCGCCGGCTCGCCGTCGAGCGTCAGCCGGGCGCCGATCACGCCCTCGTCCGCGCCGAACGCCCGACGCCAGTAGCCCTCGGACAGGACGACCACGGGCGCAGCTCCTTCAGCACCGTCGGCAGTCGTGAAGAGGCGGCCGCGGGCGGGCGCGAGGCCGACGACGTCGAAGAAGGCCGCGGATACTGCCGCGCCGTCGACCTGCGCGGGCTCGCCGCGGCCGGTCAGATTGAGGCGGAAGTGGGTCGCCGTCATCGCAGCCAGCCCCGAGACCTCCGTCAGTGCGCCGCGCCACTCGAGGAAGTCCTCCCAGGACAGCTCGACGACCGGGGTGCCCGCCCGCGTGTCGCGCTGCCAGAGCACCGCGAGCCGGTCCGCGTCGCGGAACGGCAGCGGTCGCAGCAGCACCAGGTCGGCGAACGAGAAGACGCCGGTGGTGAGGCCGACGCCGAGCCCCATCGTCACTACCGCCGCGGCGAACAGCCCGGGCGTGCGCAGCAGCGAGCGCAGCGCGAGGCGCAGGTCGTGCAGCAACGGCTAGTCCAGGCGCAATGCGCGGACCGGGTCGAGGCGGGCGGCGCGCCAGGCGGGGATCGCACTGGCGGTGAGCGCGATCGCGAACAGCAGCACGGCCGCGCCCGCGTAGCTGCCCGGGTCGGTCCACGCCACGCCGTACAGCACCTCCGTCATCGCCCACGCCGAGAGCACCGCCAGCGGGAAGCCGAGCACGACGCCGGTCGCCGCCAGCAGCGCGCCCTGGCCGGCGACCAGCCGCGCCAGGTCGCTGGCGCGCGCGCCCAGCGCCAGGCGCACGCCCAGCTCGCGCCGTCGCTCCTCGAGCAGGAACGCCAGCACCGCGTACACGCCCTGCACCGCGACCACCAGCCCGACGCCGGCGAACAGCAGCACCAGCAGCGCGCTGAAGCGCTCGCGCGCCGAGTGCTCCTCGACGCGACCGGCCATCGTGTAGGTGCGGGCGAGCGGGAGCTGCGGGTCGACCCGCCACACGGCCTCCTGCAGCGCGCGCCGGAGCTGCGACGGGTCGCCCTCGGTGCGCACCAGCACGTTGCCCCATGCCTGCCAGTTCACGCGGCGCTGCTCGTAGGGCGTGAAGATCGTGCGGAAGTCGGGGGCGCCGAGGGTGATGCCGCGGACGTCCTCGACCACGCCGACGATGGTCATGGAGAACGGCGTCCCGTCGTGGAAGTCGCGGTAGGCGACGCGGGCGCCGAGCGGGCTCTGCGTGCCCCAGTAGGTGCGGGCGAAGCGCTCGTTGACGATCGCCACCGGCTCGCTGCCGGCGCGGTCGTCAGGCGTGAAGTTGCGGCCGGCCACGATCTTCGTCTGCATCAGGCCGAAGTAGTCGCCGTGCAACAGCCGCACGCGGGCCCCGGTCTGCGGCACCGGCCGCGCGGGCGGCGGGGTCTGGAACAGGACCGTGCCGCCGAGGCCGCCGCGGCGGTCGAGCGGGGCGGCGATCGCATAGGCCGCGGCCGTCACCCCGGGCAGCGCGCGGGCCTCGTCGACCAGCGCGGCGATCGTGCGCGTCTGTTTCTCGCGATCCTCGCCGTAACGCGAGCGCGGCAGCGACAGCTCGCCGCCCAGCGTGCCGCGCGGCTCGAAGCCGAGGGCGACGCCGGAGAGCTCGCGGAAGCTCTGCAGCAGCACGCCGCCGCCGGCCAGCAGCACGAAGGCCAGCGCGACCTCGGCGACCACGATCAGGCCCAGCGCCCGGTGCTCGGCGGGGCGCACGCCCTTGCCCGCGCCCTTGAGGAACAGGCCGGGGTCGGAGCCGATCACCTGCAGCGCCGGCACCAGGCTGAAGACCAGGCCGAGCAGCAGCGAAGCGCTAGCGCCGAAGGCGAAGACGCGGGCGTCGAGCACGACCGCGTCCTGGCGTGGCAGATCGGCCGGGGCCAGCGCGAGCAGGGCATCGAGCGAAGCCCACGCGCAGAACAGGCCGAGGCCGCCGCCGAGCAGCGCCAGCACCAGGCCCTCCGCCAGGATCTGGTTCAGCAGCCGCCGCCGGCCGGCGCCCAGTGCCAGTCGCACCGCGAACTCGTCGCGGCGCGCGGCCGAGCGCGCGAGCAGCAGGCTCGCCAGGTTGGCGCCGGAGACGACGACCACGACCAGCACGGCCGCCAGCAGCGCCAGCAGCACCGGCCGCACGCTGCCGGTCAGGAACTCGGTGGCCGCGATCGGCACCACGAGCTTGCCGCGGTTGGAGCGCGGGTACTGCGCCTCCAGCGCGCGCGACACCGCCATCATCTCGGCCTGGGCGCGGGCCAGCGGCACGCCGGCCTTCAACCGGCCGATGGCGTCGAAGTTGTTGCTGCCGCGCTCGTGCACGAAGAACGGGGTGGCCGCGGCCGGCGCCATCCACAGGTCCACGTCGTCGCCGAAGAAGTCGAAGTCCGGGCCCATCACGCCGACGATCGTGGCGGGCTCGTCGGACAGCGTCAGCGAGCGGCCCAGCACGCCGCGATCGCCGCCGAAGCGGCGCTGCCAGAACGCGTGGCTCAGCACGGCGACGTGGGGCGCGCCGGGCTGGTCGTCTTCGTCGCGCAGAGGGCGGCCGAGTTGGGGGGCCGCCGTCAGCACGCGGAAGTACTCCGGCTCCACCACCGAGGCGGCGACGCGCACGGGCTCGCCGTCGCCGGTCAGGTCCAGCGTCCAGCTGCGCAGGAACAGCGCCATCGACTCGAACGACGGCGCGGCCGGGCGCCAGTCCTTGCCGTCCGGGATCGACACGTCGCCCTCGCGCGTCATCATCACCAGCCGCTCGGGCTCCGGGAACGGCAGCGGCTTCAGCAGCACGCCGTCGACGATGCTGAACACCGCCGTGCTGACGCCGACGCCCAGCGCCAGCGCCCCCACCGCCGCGGAGGCGAAGCCGGGACTCTTGCGAAGCCGCCGCCAGGCGAGACCGAGGTCGCGCAACATCACGTTCCTCCGGAATTACTCCGCGCGCAGCGCGGCGGCGGGATCGAGGGCGGCCGCCCGCCGCGCGGGCAGCCAGGCGGCGAAGGCCGACACGGCGACGAGCAGCACGGCGACCGCCGCCAGGGTCAGCGGTTCGGCCGGGGCGACGCCGAACAGCAGCGGCCGCAGCGCGCCCGAGAGCGCCAGCGCCAGCGCCAGCCCCGGCACCAGGCCGGCGAGGGCGAGCACGACGCCCTCGCGCACGACCAGCCGCAGCAGGTCGCGCGGCGCGGCGCCAATCGCCAGCCGCACGCCCAGCTCGGCGCGCCGGCGTTCCACTCCCCACGCCAGCACCGCGAACAGCCCGAGCGCCGCCAGCCCCGTCGCGACCAGCGCGAACGTCGCCAGCAGCGTGGTGTTGAAGCGCGGCAGCGCGCGGTCCTGGTGGACCAGGTCGGTCAGCGGCTGCCACCACGCGCCGGGCAACTCGGGGTCGAGCCCGCGCAGCACCTGGCGCAGCGCCGGCTGCAGGGGCCCCGCCTCGGCGTCGGGTCGCACGACGAAGCTCAGGTTGAACACCGGCCGCGCCGCCAGCGGCACGTAGAAGTGCGGCCGCGGCGGCGCCGCCACGCCCTGGTGGCGCACGTCGCCGGCGATGCCGACGACTTCCAGCTCGATGCCGCCGCCGGCCATGAAGCGGCGCCCCAGCGGGTCGCGCTCGCCCCAGAAGCGGCGCGCCATCGTCTCGCTGATCACGGCGGCGATCGGGCCCTCGGCCGTGCCGTCGCGGTCGTCGAAGTCGCGACCGCGCAGCAGCGGGATGCCGAGCGTGGCGAAGTACCGCGGCGACACCGAGTCGAGGCCCGCCACCTTGCGCTGGTCGGCGGGCGGCTCCGGTTCGTCGGCCAGCCGCAGGGCCGTGTCGTTGTAGATCCCCGCCAGCGGCACCGTGTGGACCGCGGCGGCGCTGCGCACGCCGGGCAGTGCGCGCAGGCGCGTGAGCGCGTCGTTCGCGAACTGGATCCGGAGCGGGCGCGTGTAACGGGTGTCGGGCAGGCGGACGCGGGCGGCGACCGCGCTCCCGGCGTCGAAGCCCGGCGAGGTCGCCGACAGCTTCTCGAAGCTGCGCAGCAGCAGGCCGGCAGCGGCCAGCAGCGCGAAGGCGAGCCCGACCTGGGCGACGACGAAGCCGCGCTGCGCGCGCCGCGCAGGATCGCCCGCGATGCGGGTGCCGGCGGCGAGCGGCGTGCGCGAGGCGAACAGCGCGGGGAACAGGCCGAAGCCGAGCGTGGTCAGCGCGGTCAGCCCCGCGCAGAAGGCGACCACCGAGGCGTCGGGCCGCAACTCGACCCACGGCGGCAGCGGGACCGGGGCGAACGCGCGCAGCGCCTCCAGCCCGGCGGCGCCGAGGGCGAGGCCGAGCGCGCTGCCCGCCGTCGCCAGCACCAGGCTCTCGGTCAGCAACTGGCGCACCAGCCGTCCGCGGGTGGCGCCCAACGCGCTGCGGGTGCCGAGCTCGCGGGCGCGGCTGGCGGCGCGGGCCAGCAGCAGGTTGGCGACGTTGGCGCAGGCGATCAGCAGGATCAGCGCTACCGCACCCATCAGCACCAGCAGCGCCGCGCGATAGTCGCGGACCAGCTCCGCGTGGAGCGGGAACACGTCGGCCGTCCAGCCCTCGTTGGCCCGCGGGAAGCGCCGCGCCAGCTCGCCACCCACCCGCCGCATGTCGGCCCGCGCGGCCTCCAGCGTCACGCCGGGGGCGAGCCGCGCGACCACCGGCAGGAACAGCGCGCCACGCTGCTGGCGATCCTCGGGCGAGGCCGTCAACGGCACCCACGCCTCGCTGTCGGCGGGCCAGGTGAAGGCCGGCGGTGCGATGCCGATCACCGTGACCGGCCGCTCGTCGATCCGCACCGTGCGGCCGATGACGCCCGGGTCCGCGCCGAAGCGGGCGCGCCACAGCGCGTCGGAGAGCACGATCACTTCCGGGTGCTCGCCCGCGTCTTCGCCCGCCGCGAAGCCGCGACCCATCGTGGGGCCGACGCCGAGCAGGTCGAAGTAGTTGGCCGACACGGTGGCGACGGTCAGCGCCTGCGGTTCGAGGGCCGAGGAGCCGCTGGCGCCGGCGAGCGCCATGCGCCGGGTGTCGACCCCCGCCATCGCCGTGAACGACTTCGACTCGCGGCGCCAGTCCTCGAAGTTGGGGATCGAGGTCACGTCGCGCTCGATGCCGCGCGCCGGGTGGGTCTGGTACACGAACACGAGCTGTTCGGGTGCGGGGAACGGCAGCGCGCGCAGCAGGAACGCCTGCACCGCCGTGAACACCGCGGTGTTGGCGCCGAGGCCGAGCCCGATCGCGACGATCGCGGTCAGCGCGAAGCCGGGGGCGCGGCGCAGGGAGCGCAGGGCGTGGCGGACGTCCGTCAGCAGCAGGTCCATGACGTGCGGCTCCCCTCGCACCCGCGGCGGCCCCCGCGCGCCGCGGGCGATCGGCCCGGAAGGACGACGACGACTAGGCGCTGAGCGAGGCGATCTCGCTCTCGTCGACCACGCGACCGTCGAACATGTGGATCGTGCGGTCGGCGTGGCGGGCGAAGCGCGGGTCGTGGGTGACCATCACGATCGTGGCGCCGCCGCGGTGCAGCTCGTGCAGCAGGTCCATCACCGCCTCGCCGTTCTTGGAGTCGAGGTTGCCGGTGGGCTCGTCCGCCAGCAGCACGGACGGCTTGCCGACCAGGGCGCGGGCGACGGCGACGCGCTGCTGCTGACCGCCGGAGAGCTGCGACGGCAGGTGCTTGGCGCGGTGGGCCATGCCGACCTTCTCGAGCGCCTCGCTGGAGCGCGCCTTGCGCTCGGCGGCCGCCATCCCGCGGTAGGTCAGCGGCAGCTCGACGTTCTCGAACACCGTCAGGTCGCCGATCAGGTTGAAGCTCTGGAAGATGAAGCCGATCTCGCGGTTGCGGATGCGGGCCCGCTGCGAGAGATCGAGGTTCTGGACCGGGTTGTCGTTGAGGATGTAGGTGCCGCCGGTCGGCGAGTCGAGCAGGCCCAGGATCGACAGCAGCGTCGACTTGCCGCAGCCGGAGGGGCCCGAGATCGCGACGTACTCGCCCTTCTCGATCCGCAGGTGGATGCCCGACAGGGCGTGGGTTTCGACCTCGTCCGTGTAGAAGACCTTGGTCAGGCCTTCCAGCGTGATCAGGGCGTGCTGCTCGCTCATCGCTTCCTCGCTTCGCTTTGCTAATTGAGCCGGATGCGGTCGTGGGCGTCCCACGCCGAGGTGTCGGACAGGATCACGGTGTCGCCTTCGGCCAGGCCCTCGACCACCTCGACGGTGTTGACCGAGGCGCGGCCGAGCTTGACCTTGACGCGGCGCGCGTCGGAGGTGCCGGGGTCGAGCCGGAACAGGCCGACCGTGCTCTCGCCCTGGCCCTGGGCCGGGCGGCCGACGAACAGCACGTTGGTCAGTCGCTCCAGCTCGATCGTGCCGTCGACGGTGAGATCGGGCCGAGCGCCGCGCGGCAGCTCGCCGACCAGCGCCAGGTCGACGGTGACGGTGCCGTTCTGGACCGAGGGGTCGATGCGGGCGACCTTCGCCTCGATCACGCCGTTGCGGGTGTCGACTGCGGCCTTCTGGCCGATCTGCACGTCCTTGGCCTGGGTCTCCGGAATGCGCACGACCGCCTTCAGCTTGTCGGGCTGGGCGACCCGCGCGAGGTTGGCGCCGGGCGTCACCCGCTGGCCGACCTCGACAGGGACGAGCTGCAGGATGCCGTCGAGGCCGGCCTTGACCCGGAGCGCCTCGACCTGCGAGCGCAGCAGCCGGGCGCTGGCGCGCGCCTGGTCGACCGCCGCTTCCTGCACCGCGAGCTGGGCGGCGACCGACTCGCCCGCGATCGCCAGCCGCTTCTGCTCGACGTTGTGGCGGTTCTCCAGCTCGCGGGCGGTGACCTCCGACAACTTGACCGTGATGTCGGCGACCAGGCCGTCCTTGTGCAACTGGGCGTCGGCATCGGCCCGCATGCGGGCCTGGCTGTACTCCGCCTGGATGCGGGCGGCCGCGGCTTCCTGGTCCAGGCGCTGGCTCTCGAGTCTCACCTTCAGCTCGACGTAACGCGCCTCGGCGGCCCGGAGTTCCGAATAAGTCTGCTGCGCCTGCAATTCCAGCTCGGGGTTCGACAGCTCGAGGATCACGCTGCCGGTGCGCACCTCGGTGCCGGGATGGATCACGATCCGCTCGACCCGGCCCTCGGACTGGGCGGGGATCCAGCGGATGTCCTCGGGCACCAGGGTGCCGAGGCCGCGCACCTCGCGCAGCATCTCGCCGCGCTTGACGGTGTCGGTCCACACGGTGGCGCGCTCGACCGACGGCGCGGCCGGCTCGAGCTGCGACAGGGCGATCGTGATCAACACCACGACGCCGACGGCGCCGGCCACGATCAGGCGCTGGCGCTTCTTCTTCTCTTCGATGACGCTGGCAGGGCGGGCGATGTCCATGGCGATGCGCTCGTTGTCTCCTCGAGGGCCTCTTTACACAAGTCACGTGCCACCCCCGGACGGACGGGGAATTCCTTGCGGGAGCGTGGTTTATGGCAGTCGCCCCGGGCCGGCCGGAATCACGGGTGTCCGTTTGCGGAACAGCCGCATCCCACGCGCGGCGGGGTCCTGCCGGGGGTTGGCCGGCGCGGGCTTGACGTCGCCGCCGCGCCGCCTACCTTGTCGCAATGACCTCCCCGACTTCCGACGATGCCTCGCTGGCAATCCTGTTCTTCTCGCGGCTGACCGACGCGGCCGGCGACGACTACAAGGCGATGGACGCCGAGCTCGAGCGGCGGGTCCGCGACAACCCCGGCTTCGTGGCCGCCAAGAGCTTCACGGCCGCCGACGGCGAGCGGCTGACCATCGTGTGGTGGCGGGACGAAGCCTCGCTGGCCGCCTGGCGCAACGACGAGCGTCACGCGCTGGCGCAGCGGACCGGGCGCGAGCGCTGGTACCAGGAGTACCGGACGGAGGTCACCCGGATCGTCCGCCGCAGCGCCTTCTCGCGCTAGCGCGTCGCCCTACTTCCAGGTCACCGACGCACGGTAGAGGTCGCCGTTCTGGGCGGTGACCGCGATGTCGAGCGACCACGCCTGCTCGGAGCCGCAGGTCTCCTTGACGGCCGCGATCAGCTCGCGCTGCCGGGAGGCCACCTCGTCGGCGACGATCAGCGGCAGCACGCCGCCGATCTTCTGCCCGGCGTCCTTGTGGACCGCGGTCACGCTCTTGACCTTGACGGTCTTCTTGCCCTCGTTGATGAGGTAGATCTCCATCTGGTACTTGTCGCCGACCCGGACCCGTGAAGGCGAGAGCACGATCTCGAGCGAGGCCGGGTTCTCGGCCGCCTTCTTGACCGCGGCCACGGCGCTGGTGTCGAAGCCCTGCGCCGCGACGGCTCCGCCCTTGGCGTTCTCCGCCCGCGTCGGGCCGATCACGAACTGGCGCCGCAGCGAGACGGCGCTGGCACTGGCGGCCGCGTTCTTCGGGTCGAGGCGCGCGGCCTGCTCGAAGAGCGACGCGGCGTCGTCGTAGCGGCCCGCCGCGAAGGCGGCCTCGGCCTCACGCACCATCGCCGCGGTGTCCACCGCGGGCGTCGCCGCCGCGCTCGGCTTCGGCTTCGGGCGGGCCGTCGGCGCGGGCGTCGCGGCCGGCGGCGTCGGCTCGGGCGTGGCCGGCGGTGCGGTCACCGGCGGGGCCGTGACCGGCGGCGCAGGCGGTGGCGGGGGCGGCGTCTGGCGGCCGGAGAAGACGAACCACACGCCGACCGCAACCGCGATCAGGCCCGCCAGGGCCAGCGGCACGCGCGAGGGTGCGGGCTTCGCCATCACTCACCTCCAACCGGAAAGGAACACAGGATTGTACGCGCGGGATCAGCGTTCGAGCGGGAAGGTCGACACGCCGAGGCGGTGGCCGTCGGGGTCGCAGAAGTAGAGCGTGTGCGCCGTTCGCCCGTGCACGATCGCACCGGCCGCGGCCAGCCGCGACTCCCAGCCGGCCAGGTCGTCGACCACGAATGCGAGCAGGTGCCCCGAGCCTGCTTCCGGCCCTTCGCCCGCCAGCCGTTTCTCGAGCATCAGCAGCAGGCCCTCGGCCTCCAGCCACACCGAGCGCAACGCACCGTCCGGGTCGTGATGGCGGGCGCGCTCGGTCAGCCCCAGCAGCCCCGCGTAGAAGCTGGCGGAGCGGGCCGGGTCGGCGACGCGCAGGGCGAGGTGGTGGGGGCGCACGGCCGGCAGTCTACAATCCGCGCTCACGATGAGCACGATGCGGGCCGGCGCGCTCGCCGCACTGGGGCTGCTCGCGGTGTCGGCGCTCGCCTTGCCAGGCACGGTCGTCGGCCGCGAGTTGTTCGAGCGCGACGTCGACCTGATGTGGGCCGCGCAGAACGCGGCCGTCGTCCGCGCGCTGGCGGACGGGGCCTGGCCGCTGTGGGACCCGCGCGCCGGATTCGGGCAGCCGCTGCTCGCCAACCCCAACGTGCAGGCGTTGTACCCGCCGGCGTGGCTCGCGATCTTGCTGCCGCCCGGCCTCGCCTACGTGCTGCTGACCCACCTCCACCTGGTGTTCGCGGGCCTCGGTGTGCGCGCGCTGGCGCTGCGGCTCGGCCGCGGCCCGCACGCGGCGCTGCTGGCCGGGGCGCTGTTCGTCGCCGCCGGCCCCACGCTCTCGTTCGTCAACATGTGGAACCACCTGGCGGGCATCGCGTGGATGCCGTGGGTGCTGCTGCTCGCGGACCGCGCGTTGTGTGCTCCCACCCGCCACTCGGCGCTGACGTGGGGCGTGGCCGCCGCCGCGCAGGCGCTCGCCGGCTCGCCCGACCTGTGCCTGCTCACCCACGGCATCACGCTCGGCCTGGTCCTGTTCCGGCTGCGGTGGTCGCCGAGCGTCGCCGCACCAGCCCGCCTCTCCGCGATCGGGCTCGCGGCGCTGGCGGCCGCGGCCCTGGCCGCAGCGCAGTGGCTGCCGAGCGCGGAGGTGATCGCCCGCTCCGAGCGCGGCGCGCTGCCGGCGCAGGCGCGGCTCTACTGGTCGCTGTCGCCCCAGGCACTCGCCCAGGTCGCGCTCCCCGTGCGCTTCGACGCGATCCCCGAGCTGGCCGGGGCCGAGGTCGTGGCGCCGCTGGCCGAGCTCTGGAACCCGCTGCTCGGCTCGCTTCACGTGGGGCCGATCGCGCTGGCGCTGGCCGTGGCTGGGATGGCCGGCCGAGGCCGCGCACGCTTCGCGCTGCTGGCGCTGGCGTTGCTCGCGCTGGCGCTGGCGCTCGGGCGCCACACGCCGGCCTACGCGCTGGCCAGTGCCCTGTTCCCGCCGCTCGCGGCGTTGCGGCATCCGTCGAAGTTCGTGCTGGTGCTGCCGCTGGCCGTCGCCCTGCTCGCCGCCGCGGGCGCCGAGCGGATGGTCGCGGGCCACGTGCGCGCGTTCCGGGTCACGCTGGCCGTGCTCGCCGGGCTCGGCCTCGCGCTCGCCGCCGGCGCCTCCGTGGCGCCCGGGCTCGACGGCGCGCCGGCGTGGACCGCGCTGTTCGCGGCGGACCCGCTGGCCCTCGGCCTCGGCGCGACGCTCGCCCTCGTCGCGCTGGCCGCCAGCGCGCTTCCCGCGGGCCGTGCGGTGACCGCGGTGGCGGCCGTCGTCGCGATGCTGGCCTTCAACGCGCCGACCAACGCGACCGCTCCCGCGGGCTTCGTCGCCGCGCGTCCGAAGAACGCCGCTGCGGTGCGGGCGCTGGGCGAGCGCGCGTACGTGTGGGACTACGGCGAGCAGGGGCGACTGGCGGTGCCCGGCTTGCCGGGCGCGCTGCTCGACGTGCCCTACGAGCCGCGAGCGCAGGCGCGGGTGCTGGCGCTGCGCGAGTACCTGCTGCCGCCGTCCGCCGGCCGCTGGGGGATCGCCGGCAGCTACGACCGCGACTTGATGGGCTTCTTCGACGCCCCGCAGCGCGCGGCGGTGATGGCGCTGCGCGCGGCCGAGGGCACCGAGCGCTACGCGCGCCTGCTGCAACGCGGTGCCGTCGAGGTCGTGGTCGCGCTGCACGCCCACGACCACGCCGGCCTCGAGCCGCGCGGCGAGTTGCCTGGTTTCTTCCGCCGCACGGCTCACGCCTACAGGGTGCCGGACCCGTTGCCGCGCGCCTACGCGGTCGGCGGCGTGCGCGCCGTCGCCTCGGACGAGGAGGGTGTGGTCCTGCTGGGCGACGCAGGCTTCGAACCGCGCGCGGAGGTCGCGCTGGCCGCGGCGTCACCGCGTCTCGCGCCGGCGGACTTCGTCCAGCGCGTGGCCGTCGTCGCCCGCCGCGCGGACGTGGTCGAGCTGGACGTCGAGCTCTCGCACCCGGGCCACGTCGTGCTGCTCGAGGCGTGGGACCCGGGCTGGCGAGCGGAGGTCGACGGCGCGCCGGCGCCGGTGCTGCGCGCGAACGGCATCTTCCGCGCGGTGGCCGTGGCGGCGGGCCGACACCGGGTGACGATGCGCTACCGCCCGCGGGCGGCAACCGTGGGCCTCGCCGTGTCGCTGCTGACCGCGATCGGCCTCGTCGTCGCCTGGCGCACGTCGCGGCCGTGAGCGCGGGCGCGCTCAACTCGGGCTTCACCTACGTCGAGCGGGTCGGGCCGGGCGACGCCGGACGCACGCTGCTCGAGCACCTCGTGCGGCGCCACACCCACTCCGACGTGTCGACGTGGATGGCGCGGGTCGCCGCGGGCGAGGTCGACGTCGACGGGGCTGCGGCACGCCCCGACACGCCGTTGCGGGCGGGCCAGCGGGTGACCTGGCGGCGGCCGCCGTGGGTCGAGCCGGCGGTGCCGTTGGAGTTCGCGGTGGTCTTCGAGGACGCCCACCTGCTCGCGATCGACAAGCCATCCGGCCTGCCCTCGGTGCCGGCGGGTGGCTTCCTCGAGCACACCGCGCTCCACCTGGTGCGCCGCACCCATCCCGCCGCCGCGCCGTTGCATCGACTCGGTCGCGGTACCTCCGGCCTGTTGCTGTTCGCCCTCTCCGATCGCGCCCGCCGCGCGCTGGCCGCCGACTGGCGCACCGGCCGCGTCCGCAAGGTCTATCGCGCGCTCGCGCAGGGCAGTCCGGACCGCGACGAGTGGTCGATCGACGCCCCGATCGGCCCGATCGAGCACCCGAGACTCGGCCACGTCCACGCCCGCAGCGCCGCCGGCCGCCCGGCGCTGTCCCACGTCCGCGTGCTCGAGCGACGAGCCGACGCGACCCTCGTCGAAGTCCGCATCGAGACCGGCCGCCCGCACCAGATCCGCATCCACCTCGCCACGTCGGGCCACCCGCTGGTGGGCGATCCGCTCTACGCGGCGGGCGGCGGCCTGCGCAAGGAGCCGGCGCTGCCCGGCGCGGGCGGCTACCTGCTGCACGCCCACCAACTGACTTTCGACCACCCGGACACGCGAACGCGGCTGGAACTGGAAGCGCGACCGCCGGCACGACTGGAGCCAGCGGCGAAAGGCTGACGCTAAGGTTCC
>JAMPXO010000162.1 GCA_023701125.1 Vicinamibacteria bacterium
CTCGAGCCCGTCTGGTTCCGGCGCCAGGTCGGCGTCGTCGAGCAGGAGCCGTTCCTGTTCTCGACCAGCGTCGGCGAGAACCTGCGCTGCGGCGCCCCCGACGCGACCGACGAGCGCGTCGTCGCCGCGCTCGACGCGGCCTGCGCGTCGACGTTCGTGGCTGCACTTCCGGGCGGGCTCGACGCTCGCGTCGGCGAACGCGGCGTGCAGCTCTCCGGCGGCCAGCGGCAGCGGCTGGCGATCGCCCGCGCCCTGCTCCGCGACCCGCGGGTGCTGGTCCTCGACGAGGCGACCTCCGCGCTCGACGCCGAGAGCGAAGCACTGGTGCAGGAGGCGCTGGCGCGGCTGCAGGCCGGGCGCACGACGCTGGTGATCGCGCACCGGCTGTCCACGGTGCGCAACGCCGACCGCGTGGTCGTACTCGACCACGGCCGCATCGTGCAACAGGGCCCGCACGCCCGGCTGCTGGAGCAGCCCGGGCCCTACCGCGAGCTGGTGCTGCCGCAACTGGTCGCATCGTGACCGCCGGCCGCGCCAGAGCGGCCGTCGCGCTGCTGCTCGTCGCTCATGCCGCGCTCTTCCTGCTGCTGTTCCAGCGGCAGTTCTCCACGGCGGAGAGCCAGCGCATCCGGGCCGGCCAGGCGAACGCGTCGCTGGCGGCCCACCTCGCCAGCGTGCTTCGCAACCACGGCCCGCTCGGCCTGGTGACCGCGCTGTGGAACGGCAATCGCGAGGTGGAGCTGCACCGCCGGCATGCCCGGCTGGCGCTGGGCCGTGAACGCGACGCTGCGGGCCGGCCGCTGCGACCGTATGCCGACGTCGCGATCGAGTACCCGCCTCTGGCGCTGGCCGTCGTCGCCGTGCCGGCGCTCGTGGCCGACGACCCGGCCGGCTATCGGTTCTGGCTGGCAGCCTGGTTCGGCACCCTCGTCCTGGTCAACCTCGAGCTGGCGCTGCGCCTGGCCCTTGGCGCGGCGCCCTCTGCCACGCAGCGCGCGCGCGGCCTCGCCTACTCGCTCGCCTTCCTGCTGTTGTTCGGCGACCTCGCCGCCTCCCGTTTCGACCACGTCGTGCCCACCTTCCTGTTGCTGGGGGCGGCGGCGCTGCTGCACGCCGAGCGAGCGGAGGGTCGGGCGGCGTGGGCGTCTTGTGCTGCCGCGGGAGGGGTGGCCGCCATCGGGGCCTGCGCCAAGTTCCTGCCGCTGCTGCTGCTGCCGGCGGCCCTCCGCCACGTGGCGACCGGCCCGCACGCGGACAAGCGGGCGCGGGCCGCGGCCGTCGTCGCCGGCGCCGTGGTGACGCTGACGGCGCTGGCGGCGCTCTTCACCGCGTGGCTGGGCCCGGGCGCCACGCTCGGCGTGCTGGACTACCACCGCGCGCGCGGGGTCGAGATCGAGAGCACGTGGGCGACGCTGCTGGGAGTCCTCCACTTCGCCGGCCTGCCGCTCTCGGTCGAGCGCAGCTTCGGCGCCTTCCACCTCGTGACGTCGCTGACCCCAGGGGTCAAGGCTGCCGCCGGGTTGACGTTCTTCGCGCTGGCCGGCCTCGTGCTGTGGCGCCCGCAGGCCGCCAGCGATCGGCACGGGGCGCTGCTGGGTTCGATCGGCGCGCTGCTGCTGGCGTTCCTGGTGTCGACCACCGTGCTCTCGCCGCAGTTCCTGCTGTGGCTGTTGCCGCTGGCGGCGGCGGCGTTCGTCGCCGCGCCCCGTTTCGCAGGCCCGACGCGGCTGCTGCTGGCCGCCGCGCTGCTCACGCAGTGCGTCTACCCCCAGGCTTTCGACGCCTTGCTGCGGCTCGAGCCCGCGGCGCTGGCGCTGCTCTTCGCGCGCAACGCACTGCTCGCCGGCCTGCTGGTCGCCTGGCTGCGGGCCGCCGCGCCGACGACGGCTCAGAGATAGGTCATTCGCAGCACGCCATCGAGCGCCGAAACATTGGTCACGAACCACAGCGGCCGAGCGCCGGGCGCGCGCGCCAGCAGCACGTTGAAGGCGATGGTCATGGGCAGGCAGTGGCGGGCGAGCGCCCGGTAGTCGAGCCACGGGTCGGCGCCGACGATCCAGAAGAAGAGGGCGAACGGTACGCCGAGGCCGAGCCACGGGTCGCGCAGCGCCGCGCCGGCGCGACGCAGCAGGAACAGCGACTGCGCCGCCAGGCCGAGGCCACCCGCGAGGCCGAAGGTCCACTGCGGATCGATGTCGCCCGCGAGCAGCCGGGACGCGTCGAACGCCATCGCGCGCAGGAACGCGACGCCGGGCCAGTCGACGTTGCCCTCCGGCCCGATGAAGCCCCCGGGCAACTGCCGATCGAGCCAGCCGCACCAGAGCACGATCGGCAGCGCGCAGAGCGCGGCGCGCCGAGCGGTGAGGTGCCAGCCCTGCTGGCCCGGGGGGGCCGCGGCGCGGAGCAGCGGCAGGCCCAGCAGCGACACCTCGCGCACGGCGCCGGCGAGTGCGGCGAGGGCTGTCGCGGCGCGCCCGCGCCCGCGCTCGGCGGCGACGGCCGCCGCCGCCAGTGCCAGCGCGGCGGGCAGGTCCGTCAGCGTCATCCGCAGGCTGTCGAGCGCGCCGACGGCGAGCACGCAGGCGAGCCACGCCGCGCCACGCCGCGGGTCGCCTTCCGGCAGCACGCGCGCCATGAGCGCGGCGAACGCGAGCCAGGCGGCGGTGTGCAACAGCGCGAACGCGTGCAGGACGCGCCACGGGTCGCCACCCCCGAGCAGGTGGGCGAGCACGGGCAGCAGGATGCGCCGCGGACGGTACGACGGCTTGTCCAGCGCGTGGACCAGGTCGGGGTCCGTGGGCACAGGTCGCACCGCCACCTGTGCGTAGAACTGGCCGTCGTAGCCGTCGCCCGGCGAGGGCAACAGCGGCAGCGCCCGCAACTCGGGCAGCCGCCGCTCCGCGTGGCGCTCGCCGAAGCGCATCAGGCCGGTCAGGCCGGTCACCGGCTCCCAGCGCAGCGCGACGAACAGCAGGCCGAAGCCGATCGCCAGCCAGCGCGGCCCGCGACCCGCGAGCATCGCGGCCGGCACGCGCCTCACCGCCCGCACCGGCACGCCGCGCTCAGGCGCAGCGCGACCAGGAAGAGCAGCAGCGCGCCCAGGAAGTAGAAATAGTTGCAGAAGGCCTGGGTGCCGAAGAAGAACGCGAAGGCCGTCGCCAGCAGGCCGACGTAGAGCACCGCTGCCGGCTCACGACCGCCGAAGCTGCGATACGCGAGCGCGGCGACGGCGCTGCCGGCGACCAGCGCCGTGCCCTTGCCGGGCGTCCAGCCGAACGCGGCGTGCAGCGGCGCGAACAGGGTGAGGCCGTCGGGGCGGAACGCCGTCCGCAACTGAAACAGCAGCCCGTTCTCGAGCGCGGGCCCCGGGTCCCAGGCGAGGAACGGCAGCCACGTCGCCAGCACCACCGCGAGAGCCGGCAGCGCCAGGCGCCGCCGCTCGCGCGCGAAGAGCGCCGCGGCCGCGAAAAAGACCAGGTACTGCTTGAGGCTCAACCACGCCCCCAGGCTCAGCGCCGCCCACCCCGAGCCCGGGTCGCGTGACGACGCGTAGAAATAGACGGCCGCGGCGCCGACCAGCAGCGGCTCGTTCCACGCCTGCTCGATCACGTACAGCCCGCGCGGGTGGAACAGCAACAGCATGACGAGGAGTTGCGCGACGCGCACCCCGGCCCCGCGCGCGATGGCGTAGAGGGCGACCGCGGCCAGCGCCTCCGCGGCGACGCCCGCCAGGCGCACGTCGCCGACCGTGGCCCAGGCCAGCGCCATCGGCAGCAGGCCCGCGGGCGGGTACGAGTAGGCGACCACCCGGTAGCCGAACGTGCCCGCACCCGGCGTGTCCGGGATCGGCTCGGTGTATGGGTTGAGGCCCTGCCACAGGTGAGCGCTGGCGTGCTGGAACTGGGTGAAGACGTCGATCTGCGGATCGGGTGAGGCGATCAGGAGGCCCGCGCGCAGGCCGAAGCCGACCGCGACGCCAGCCGCGAACAGCGCTCTCCACGCGCGGTCGTCGCGCAGCCGCGTCGCGCCCAGGGCCGTCGCCAGCAATACGCCTCCCTGCAGCGCACGGAACCAGGCGGTGAAGGCATCGTCGTGCAGGTCGTAACCGGGGACGTCGAACAGGCCGACGAGCAGGAACGCCAGCAGCGCGCCGAGGAGCGGACGCTCCGGGTCGGCCACCGCGGTCGAGGGGTGGGACGCGCGCCAGGCCGCTGTCGCCAGGGCCGCGAGCGCAACGGTCAGCAGCCCGAGCGCGCGCGGCGAGTAGTGCCCGTGGTCGACGAAGGCCGCCAGCGCCATGGCGACGAGGACCGCGACCAGCGCCGCCAGTTCCGACCGGCCGCACTCCGGCATCCGCGCGTCGACAGCAGGCGGGGGCATCGGCCGCGCGAGTGTATCCGCTCCGCGGCGGGCCGCGCAGGACCGCGGTGTATGCTCGCCCGGCCCCCTGGTCCATGAGCCTGCGCGACGTGTTCTCCGAGAAGCTCGCGGCCTATCGCAACGTGGGTCCGCGCCATGCGGTCGCGACCCTCGCCCGCTACGCGCTGGCTCACGCGGCGCCGCTGCCGCGCTCGACCCCCGCCGGCGGGCGGGTGACGATCGCGCTGACCACGTTGCCCAGCCGCGTCGACGCGCTGGGCCCCGCCCTGTTCTCGCTGCTGCGCCAGGACGTGCCCGCGCGGGTCGTGCTCGCGCTGCCGGCGCGCTCGACGCGGGAAGACCGCGACTACGCGCTGGCGCCCGCGTTGCGGGACGTGCCGGGCCTCACGATCCTGCGCTGCGAGCGCGACTGGGGGCCGGCGACCAAGCTGGTCCCGGTGCTCCACAGCGGGCTGGCGCCCGACGCGCTGGTGCTGGTCGTCGACGACGACAACGTCTACCCGCGCGACTTGGTCGCCAACTTCCTGCACTGGCACTCCCGCTATCCGGACGCGGCACTCGGGTACCGGGGCTGGGACGTGCCGCCGTCGCGGCGCTGGCGGGACAGCCGCACCCTGCACGCGACCGGCCTGCGCGAGCCGCGGATCGTGGACGTGCTGACCGCGACCTGGGGCGTGCTGGTCCAGCCCCGCTTCTTCGATGCGTCGTTCACCGACTACGCGGCGGCCGACCGCGCGTCGTTCTTCGTCGACGACATCTGGACCAGCGGCCATCTCGCGCGGCGCGGCGTGGAGCGGCGGGTGGTGCCCGCCGCGCGACCGCCGGTGTCGACCCTGGCCTGCCGCCGCAACGCGCTGTCCCGCGGCGAGAACCGCGACGGTCGCCACAACGACACGATGCTCGCGGCCTTCGCCTCGTCGTGGGGCGCGCCCGCGTGCTGAGCGCCGGCGAGCTGCTGCTGGCGGTCCTCGCGTGGTACGCGAGCCGCTGGCTGTGGTGGTCACGGGTCCACTATCACCGGCTGTGGGGCCGCAGCCTGCCGCGTGAGGAGCTGCGCACGACGCTGCTCGAACTGCTCGCCGCGTTCGAGCAAGTCCTCGCGGCGGCGGGCATCCCCTGGTGGCTCGACGCGGGCACGCTCCTCGGCGCCCACCGCGAGGGCGGGTTGATCGCCTGGGACGACGACCTCGACGTGGGCGTGCTGGCGCGCGACCATGCTCGGCTGCTGGCCGCCGCGGGGCAGTTCCCGCGCCCGCTGCGCCTGCTGCGCATCTCGCGCTGGTGGCCGCTCGACAAGCTGCTGCCGGGCCTCGCCCGCTGGGCGCCGGGCGACACGTTCCTGCGCCTGTTGCACGAGCCGTCGGGCCTGTACGTGGACGTCTTCGAGATGGCGGAGACCGCGGGCGATCGCCTGCGCATGCTGCCGCTGTCGGCGTTCCATCCGCAGCGCGACTTCCGCGGCGCGATCTTCGAGGTGGCGCGCGGCGACGTGTTTCCGCTGACCACCGCGCCGTTCGAGGGCCGGGCACGCCCCGCGCCCCGGCGCACGCTGTCCTACCTGCAGGCCTGGTACGGCGAAGACCTCACGCCCGACCACGAGCTCGACGTGGAGCGCGGCTGCTACGTGCCGCGGCGCCCGCTCAGGGGTGGGGCGGGACCGTGGCTCGCGCGGCTGCTGTGGCTGTCGGCTCCGCCGCGGCGGGTGCCGATTCCGCGACCCGCCGGAAGCGCGCCCCGCGCGCGCTGAAGAAGCGCAGCGTGTCGCGCACGCCGCACAAGGCCGCGGCGCCGGTGCGGAACCGGCAGTCGAGGCGCAGCCGCTCGCGGGACAGGTCGACGAACTCCCAGGGGTGGACGAACAGGACGACGGGCGCCGCCAGCGCGCCGAGGATCGCCTCTCTCACGAGGCGCGGCAGGCGCAGCACGGACGAGGTCTGCGACACCGCGAGCCGCCGCAGCCCGGGCACTGCGCGCTCCGGCCGCTGCCACGGCTTGTAGCGCGCGCACGACGAGTCGACGCGGTAGCCCTCCGCCACCAGCAGCTCGAGCGCCACCGCGGGCAGTTGCAGGTAGGGCGCGCGGAAAGAGGTGACCGGAGCGAAAGTGCGCAGGGTCTCGGTGCAGGAGCGAATTTCGGCCGCGACCGCCGCGAGCGGCAAGCGGTCGAGCCGGGCGTGGCTGTCACCGTGCGCGGCCAGCTCGTGGCCGCCGGCGACGATGGCGCGGACGGCGCGGGGATGCCGGCGGGCGATGTCCCCCGTCGTGAAGAACGTGGCGACCACGCCCTCCTCGGCGAGCAGCCCGAGCAACCGCGGCAGGCCCTCGCCGACGCCGCGCTCCGACGCCAGGTAGGGCGGGCAGTCGGGCTCGACGTCCACGGAGAAGTAGAGGTCGAGTGTGCTCACGCGCACCGACTCCGCGCTGCTGCCGTCGGCCGCGGCCGCATCCCCCCGACGAGCCAGCCGAGGACCACGAGCAGACTGTCCACGTCCTCCCACACCGCCTGCAGACGGCTGAAGGGCGCGCCGCGGCCCTTGTCGTGGCGCCGGGGCCGGAGGTACTCCGGGCCATAGCGGTACACCAGCAGCGCGTGGCTGTCGGCAGGCAGCACGATCGGCGTGCCGCGCCATTCCAGCCTCGTCGTCGCGGCCACCAGGCGGAAAGGGACGTCCTCGCTGGGAGAGCTCACGGGGCTCACCAGCGTTTCGCCGGCCGGGCGGTAGGGAAAGATGTCGACATACCAGGGGCTGCGCCGGTCGAGAACGCGGAGCAGGTTGCCGGAGGCCCGGGGCTCGAGCACGAGCTGGTAGCCTCGGGCGGCGAACAGCGGCGCGAGCGCCACGACTGCGGGAACCTCCTCGGCGAGCAGGCAGAGGTCGACGTCCTTGTCTCCGAGGATGAGGTCGCCTTCGCGAACCAGCCCGAGCAGGGTGCCGAAATCCGCCCAATAGCGGATACCTTGCGCCGCGAAGATCGCGCACGTGTCCACGAGCGAGCGTCTCAGCACGCGGCGCCGCCAGCGATCGACCAGGAGTGTCGCGGCCACCGGCGCGGCGGCCACCGCCAGGCCCACGCTGAGGCCGACCAGGATCGCGGGGCTCAGAAGAAGCGCGCGAAGCCGAGCCGCAGCATCAGGCCGACGTGCCGCAGGCCGTCGCGCACGGGACGCAAGTGGGAGCGGCCGAGGCGGCCGTCCTTGTGCAGGCGGACCGGCACCTCCGTCACCCGCAGGCCGAGCAGCGAGCTGCGGGCGACCATCTCGCTCGCGAACTCCATCCCGCTGCTGCGCAGACCCATCCGCGCGTAGGCCTCGCGCGAGAAGGCCCGCAGCCCGCAATGGAAGTCCGCGACCTGGGTGCGGAACAGCCGTCGCCCCAGCCACGAGAGCAGCGGGTTGCCGATGAAACGATTGGCCCACGGCATCGCGCCGTCGGCGATCTCGCCGCGGAAGCGATTGCCGACGACCACGTCGTGGCCGTCGCGCAGGCGCTCGACGAACGGGCCGATCTCGGCGAAGTCGTAGCTGCCGTCGGCGTCGCCCATCACGACGTAGCGAGCGCAGGTCGATTCGATCCCGGCCTTCAGGGCGGCCCCGTAGCCGCGCTCGCAGGCGTGGACCACGCGGGCCCCGAGTTCGGCCGCGATCACGACCGACTGGTCGTGGCTGCCGTTGTCGGCGACGACCACCTCGCCCTCCAGGCCGAGGCGGTCGAGCGCCTCCCGGGCGCGGCGGACGCAGTAGCCGACCGTGCGCGCCTCGTTGAGGCACGGCATGACGATCGAGACCTCGAGCTGGCCCGAGCCCCTCGGACAGTCAGCTGATGGCGTCACGGATGCGTCTTCCCAGACATGCAGGGCTGGAATCGTCGCACACCAGGCCGTCGGCCGGGCGCTACCGGACGCGGCCGGCGCTGCCCGTCTCGGCCAGCTCGCGCACGAAGTCGACCAGCCGGCGGTCGCCGACGGTCGTCGTGTAGAACTCGGCACGATTGATCACGCAGTGCTCGGTGCCGGCGGCGAGATACGACGAGAAGTTCGGGTTCAGCTCGATCCGCGCCAGGTGGGCCTGCATCTGCGCCGACCAGGTGGCGGCGTCGGCCAGCGACACCTCGTTCTTGGAGATCCCGTAGAAGAAGATCTGGGTCGCGTCGAACGTGGTGTTGAACTGGGCGAAGCCGGCGCCGGGGTTGTACGCGAGGATCGCGTCGTACATCTGCGGCAGGCTGATCGCGGCCGGGTCGAGGCCGGCGAGATCGAGGCCGGTGACGAAGCCCGGCCACGCCGCGGCCGCGTTCCACGCGGGCAGCAGGGTCGAGAACAAGCCCGGCGCCACCACGCCCGCGGCCGAGTCCGAGAGGTGGGCGAGCCGCGCAGCAGGCCACTGGGCCGCGATCCGCGGCGCCCAGAAGATCGCGCCGTAGCCGCCCGCCGAGCAGCCGGCGACGAAGACCTGGCTCGGCGCGGGCACGTTCTCCGCCGTCCACGCGAGCGCCGTCGCCGCGTTCACGGCGCCCTTGTGCTGGACCACGAACTCACCGCGCGAGCCGGTGTGGGTGGTGGCGGCACTGCCCCAGTGCAGGTCGCCCGTGCAGTAGGGCACGTAGACGTGGGTCCAGTCGCGGAACGGGTTCTCCGGGTTGTCGCGGTCGTAGATGCCGACCAGCAGCCCCTGCTGCCGCGCCAGCTCGGGATCGACCGTGACCCGCCGCGTGTAGATGTCCAGCTCGCACGTCGCGCCGCTCCAGCACGCGCCACCGCCCTCGAACTCGACCAGCAGCTTGCCGGGATCCCCGCGGTGGACGAAGAACTTCCAGGGCGAGCCGTCGGAGCAGACGGTGTCGCCGCCGGGGGCGATCGTCTCCCACTGGGCTTCCGCCGGTCCGGCCGGGAAGGCGACCGACACCAGGAGCACGAGCAGGGCGACGCGGAAGCACATCCCGGGATTATGGCGGATCCGGGCGCCACGACTCGCGGCGTGAGCCGCGGTTTGACAGCGGGCCGAGGCTCCGATAGTCTCCGCGCTTGTCCCGCCGGGCGGTTAGCTCAGCGGTAGAGCATCGGTCTTACAAGCCGGTGGCCACAGGTTCGAATCCTGTACCGCCCACCACCGGCCACAGGCACCGCGGCTCACACAATCTACCGTCCACACCACCAGCGGGGTGGTAGTTCAGTTGGTTAGAACGCCGGCCTGTCACGTCGGAGGTCGCGGGTTCGAGTCCCGTCCACCCCGCCATTCGCTCGCTGCGCTCGCTACAGTCGGTGTGGACGTGACTCGGCGGCTCGGCGGCACTTCGTGCCGCCTCGGCGACGAGCCCCTCATTGCACCCAGGCTGCCACCTCTGGCGCGGTCGCTTCGCTCCGCGCACGCCAGCCGCACTCGGCGGCTACTCGGTCGTGTGGATTGCGGACGACGTCGCCCTGGGGGCGTGGCCGTGGGGGTAGGTCGCCGGGCTGCCCGCCCGCGCCGTGGACGTCCAGTAGCGTCCACGCGCCCGAGGCCGGGGATGTAGTCGACCAGGCTCTGGAGTTCTTTCGCATCGGGCAGCCGCCGGTGTCGCCGCAGGCGAAGTCGAAGTAGCGGCTGTCGAGGAACGGCACGGCGTTCGGGACGTCGGAACCCGTCGGGCTGCGTCAGCCGCGACTGCGGACCTCGGCCTCGGCGGCGCTGTTGCGGCGCTGCTCGTAGAAGCGGCGCAGCACGTCGCCCACCCGCGGGTGCCGGCCGACGATCGCGTCGAACGCCGGCCGATCCAGCTCCAGGGCGTCGACGGGCGTCGCCGCGGTGATCGTGGCCGTGCGCGCGGCGCCAGAGAGCAGCGAGATCTCGCCGAGGAAGTCGCCCTCGCGGAGCCTCCGCACCTGCGCGTTGTGGCCGCTGGCGTCGCGCACGAACGCGCGCACGGTGCCGGAGGTCAGGATGAACAGGCTGTTGCCGGGCTCGCCTTCGCTGACCAGGATCTCGCCCGGCTCGAACTGGGCGAGGCGCAGCGCGCCGATCACGTCCTCGAGCTCCTCCGGCGCGAAGCCCTCGAACAGCGGCGTCGCCAGCAGCTTCTGCTCCTCGCCGGCCTCGGCCTCCACGACCAGCGGACCGCTGCCCGTCGCCGGGCGCGGCGGCGGGGCCGGGGCGGCGGCAGGCCGGGGCGCGGCCGCCGGGGCGGGGGC
>JAMPXO010000163.1 GCA_023701125.1 Vicinamibacteria bacterium
ACCTGCGGCAGGCGCAGCAGCGCCCGGTAGGCGGCCCGCATGAACGGCTGGAACAGGACGAAGTTGTCGGGGGCGAGGCTGCGCGTGCCGAGCACGATCCGGGGCACGCCGGCGATCGCGGCCGCGATCCCGCCCTTGACGTTGCAGTCGTCCATCCAGCCGTGGAACACCGCCGGCCGGCGCTCCAGCATCTCGAGCAGGTAGCACCAGATCTCCACCAGCTCCCACGGCATCGCGGTCGCCTGGGCGGCCACGAACTCCGCGATCGCGCGGTCGCCGGGGTACTCCGCGAGCAGCGCCTCCGCGAACTCGGGAGGACGGCGGATCTCGGCGATGCGGACCCGCGACTCGTCCACCTGGGGGCGGAAGAAGTGCTTGATCGGGGCGTCGAAGAACAGCCCGACCACCTGCAGGTCGCGGCTCTCGCGCGGGGCCAGGCCGCCCAGCAGGCTGACGAGCTGCCGCTCGGCGCCGCCGGGGGCCAGCGAGCCGATCGTGGTCAGCAGGCCGCCGGCCTCGAACGCCGAGGCGGGCAGCAGCGGCCGCCGCGGGTCCGCCAGCAGCCGCTGATAGGCCCGCTCGAAGCGCAGGTCGAGCAACTCCAGGCCGGCGCGCGCGGAGCGACGGCGCAGGCGATCGGCGAGGCGTGCGCTCCCGGCCGCGGACCCGGACGGCAGCAGGGCGTCGCCGAGGAACTCCCGCTCCAGCGGGGGGAAGCGCTGGCACTCGACCAGGGCCTGGGCGGCGAGGTGTTCCGCCGCGCCGGCCAGGCCGTGGTACGCGGCGACCTGCCGGGCCTCGGAGGCCAGCCGTCGCGGGCCGCCGGTCAGGAAGCGGAGGACCGTCATCGCGGCGCGGAAGGCCGGCACGGCGAACGGGACCCGCTCCCTGACGAGACGGCGGGCGGTGGCCAGGCGGGTTTCGGGCGGCAACCGGCCCCGCTACTCCTTGCGGCGGGCCACGACGTAGTGGTTCGGTTCGTCCATCGTCCGCTTGACGTCCGTGAAGCCTGCGCTCAGCAGCCAGTGCACGATCTCGTCCCAGCGGTAGAGATCGTTGATGTCGGGCGAGATGGCGTCGAAGTAGCCGTGGAGCAGCTCGGGGCCGTACCGCTCCTCGATCCGGCGGACCTTTTCTTCGAACGGCAGGTTGCGCAGCCGGCAGCGCATCTCGAACATCTCGTGGTAGTAGGCGTAGTCGTCGGGCCGGTCGGGCCGCGGCTCCGTGTAGAGCATCAGGAACAGGTAGCCGCCCGGCTTGACCAGCTTCTGCACGTTGCGGAAGCCGCGGTAGGTGTCGCCCGTGTGGTGCAGCACGCCGAAGCACCAGACGAGGTCGAAGTCCGGCTCGAAGCCGAGGTCCTCGAGCAGGTTCTTCTGGTGGACTTCGACCCGGTCGCCGAACTTCGCGGTGACCTCGCGAGTGCGCGCCACGCCGCCCGTCGAGATGTCGACCGAGTGCAGCCGGGCGACCCCGAGCTCCGCGAGCGCGTACGACCAGCGGCCCTGGCCGCAGCCCGCGTCGAGCACCTTCTTGCCCTTGAACCACTCCTGGGGCAGGTCCGTGAAGCGGGCCACCTCCGCCGGCGCGCCCGCCTTGAAGGCGGCGTTGCTCAGCATCTGGTGGCCCTCGGGCAGCTTGCGCCACTGGTAGTCGAAGCTGTCCCGGGTCTGCTGGACGAGCGGCAGGCTCTGCATCTTCTCGGCCGCGAGGTGGCGGACCAGCGAGCGCAACTGGCTGACCTCGTCCAGCAGGTACTCGACCTTGGCCTCGAGCAGGCGCAGACGCTTGTGGGGCCACCGCCGGGACGGATCGAAGGCGGGAGGCTCGTAGCTCATCGAAAGGACCTCAGCGGCTCAGAGGACGTTGCCGAACATGGTGCGCAGGAAGCTGAACACCCGATAGCCCCCGTAGAAGGCCGCCACGCTCATCAAGGCCAGCACGGCCCACGCCCAGCCGTGCTCGATGCGCCCGTAGAAGAGCACGTCCTGGAAGCACCAGATCAGGTGGCTGACCGGGTTCAGGACCAGGATCCAGCGGAAGGCGGCGGGCACCTGCTCCGGGGGATAGAACGCCGGGATCAGGTACACCCCCGTCACCGCGAAGACCTGGACGAGGTCCTTGACGTCGCGGAAATAGACGCTGACGGCGGACACGAAGTAGGCGATCCCGATCATGAACAGACCCTGGATCACCACCAGCACCGGCAGCAGCAGATAGGTCGCCGGCACGTACCCGTAGGCGAGGAGCACGTAGCCCGTCAGCAGCACCAGGAACACGGCCTGGGTGACGAGCGAGGCCAGCACCCCCTTCACCGGCAGGACCTCGATCGGGAAGATCACCTGCTTGACCAGGTTGGCGTTGTGCGGGATCACGGTGCTGCTCTTGGCCAGCGACTCCTGGAAGGTCAGCCACGGGATCAGGCCGGAGAGCAGGTACACGGTGTAGTTCATCGGCAGCTCGGTCGAGCCGCCGAGCCGGACCTTGAACACGTAGCCGAAGACGACCACGTAGACGCCCATCAGGACCAGCGGGTGCAGCAGCGCCCAGACGACGCCGAACACCTGGCCCAGGTAGCGGTCGTGGAGCTCCCGGCGCGCCATCTCCAGGGTCAGCTGGCGGTGGCGGGTGAAGAGCGCGAACAGGTCGCGCCAGGCGGTCCGCGCGCCGCCCTCGACCCGGGTCGCCGGGACGCCCCGCTGCGTGCCACTGCTCACAGCGCGCTCGAGACGGCCGCCGGGCTGTCGACGGCGCCGGCATGGGGCGCGACCTTCACGGACAGCAACTCGCTCTGGAGGTCCACGTCGCCGCCGAACAGGCCGTCGCTGACCACCGACAGCACCCGGCTCTCGCGCAGGATGTGGGCGACCCGGTAGTTGGTGCCCTCGGCCACGCTGATCGCCGCGGACAGCAGGAACTGGCCGGTGCCGAGGCGACAGGGCAGCGAGAAGCGCGCTTCGATCACGTCCCCCGCCCGGGCGCTGACCGTCTGGTTGGCGTACATCGAGCCGATCCGGTACAGCACCTGTCCGGTCGGCTTCTGGATGAAGTAGCCGATGCTCACGCTGGGCACGTCCTCGAAGACCTGGCAGCGGATGCGCACCGTGTAGGTCTGCGGGTGGAACAGTGTCCCGACCTCGACGTCCTCGTCGTTCAGGATCGCCGCGTCGAGCACGCGGGCCTCGGTCGTCACCTCCGCCCCGGGGGTGGCCTCGGCGCCCTCCGTGGCGGGTGCGGCCCCGCTGCCCATGCTCACGTCCAGCGGCCGCTGGCCACGCTCCTCCGCGATCAGCTTCTCGTACGCGAAGCCGACCTTCTTCGGCACGTCGTCCAGCAGCAGCCGGCCCTTGTGGAGCAGCAGGCCGCGGTCGCACAGCTCGTAGATCAGCGGGTAGGAGTGGGTGACGAAGATGACCGTGGCGCCCGAGGAGGCGATCTCGCGGATGCGCTTGAAGCACTTCTCCTGGAACAGCACGTCGCCCACCGACAGCGCCTCGTCGATGACGAAGATCTCCGGCTCCACGCTGACCGCCACCGCGAACGCCAGCCGGGCCTGCATGCCGGTCGAGTAGGTCTTGAGCGGCTGGTTGATGAAGGCCGCCAGCTCGCTGAACTCGACGATCGCGTCGAGCTTGCGGTCGATCTCGGCCCGGCCCATGCCCAGGCACAGGCCGCCCGTGTAGACGTTCTCGAGCCCCGTGTACTCCGGGTTGAAGCCGGTGCCCAGCTCGAGCAGCGCCGAGACCTTGCCGGTGATCTCCGCGGTGCCGCTGCTGGCGTCCAGGGTGCCCGTGATGATCTTGAGCAGCGTGCTCTTGCCCGCGCCGTTGCGGCCGATCAGCCCGACGACCTCTCCGCGGCCGATCGAGAAGCTGATGTCGCGCAGGGCCCAGGAGTCGCGGTGGCGGGGGGTCCGGGTGATCAGCTCCCGGAAGAGATCGGACGGGTGGTCGTAGGTCTTGAAGGCCTTGGACAGGCCTTCCACCCGAATTGCGGTCTCCCCCATAGGCAACACGATAGGCTAGCACGACCGACCCGGGCGCTCCCCCGGGCGGAGCCGACTCGTGCCGCGGACCGAAGCTAGTATGGTGAGAGGCGTTCCTTCCCCTCGAGGTTTGTCCCGATGATCGGACGGCGGCTGTTCGTTGTGTTCCTGGTTGGCGTGACGGTGCTCTCGGCGATCGTCGCCAACGCCCAGCGGGCCTCGTCGGGCTCGGCTTCGGCGGTTCGGGTCGGCGACGCGCCGGAAACCGCAGCAGCCGGGGCGGTGGAACTGCAGGTCGTGGAATCCGAGGGGGCGTCGGCGCCGCAGCCGGCCACGCTCGCGATCGAGTCCGGGGCGGGGCCGTCCGTGGCGGGCGCCTTCGCCGAGACCGGGGCTCGCCGCGAGTACCGCGCGCGGGAGAGCCGGACCACGTACCACATCGAGATCACGGGCGCCGCGGACTCCGGCGCGCTGGCCGAGCTGGGCCTCACCGCCAGCACTCCCGGGACGCAGCGCTACAGCGTCTCGCGCGAGCAACTGATCGGGCTGCGGGAGCGCGGGATCGGACTGCGCGTCCTCGGCGGCAAGACCACCCACGTCTTCGCGGCCGGCGGCCCGATGGCGGAGGGGGCGACCGCGATCACGCCACCCACCGTCGTCAACTCGACCGGCCATTACACGCTGAGCTCGGGCACCCTGAACCGCCCCGTCCCCGACCAGGGCTGGGCGTCGCTGGGCCTGACCGTCATCGGCTTCGGCGCCCCGGCGGGCTCGACGACGACCCGCCTCAGCTATCGCCTGCGGATCCACAACGACGCCGACCCGTACGCGTTCTGGTGCAGCGACTACCGGATCTTCCTCTCGTCGACGGCGACCGGCGGCGCGGCGCCGTCGGTGCTGGTCTACGAGAACCTCGGGGACCAGACGGACCTCGGCTTCGACGACGACCCCGAGGACGACTACGACATCTACCTGGACTGGCGCACGACCCACGCCTTCGACGGCCAGGACCCGAACCAGACCTGGTTCGTGTACGTGACCGACGACCTCCAGGACGACACCGGCTTCATCGAGTACGTCGAGTTCGACGTCTACTGGGACGGGCCGGACGACCTGGTGGCCTCGGACGTCTACTTCCGGACCGCGGCGGCCGGCGGCGGCACCCGGGTGGACAACCCGGTGATCGGCCAGGAGCTCTACCCCCACATCGACTTCGTGGTGGCCGGCGCGGCCGCCAGCGGCAGGCTGTGGGCGCTCGACCTGGACGGCACGGCGCTGTGCGAGGCGACCGACACGCTGGCGGCCGACGCCTACACCGGGTGGTGCGCGTCGCCCGTGACGATCACCGAGGGCAACCACACGCTGCGGGGCCGGGTGGACCCGGACGGGACGATCACCGAGGGCGACGAGACCAACAACGAGGCGACCCGCAACTTCACGGTGGCCCTGCTCACGGACCTGCTGGCCACGGACGTCTACTTCCGGACGGCGGCCGCCGGTGGCGGCGTGCGAGTCGACAGCCCGCGCGAGGGGCAGCAGCTCTACCTGCACGCGGACTACGCGGTCGCCCACACCGGGACCAGCGGCACCCTCTGGGAGCTGACGCTGGACGCCACGCCGCTGTGCGACCTGACGACTTCGGCGGCCACCGGCAGTTACGTCGGGTGGTGCAACTCCCCGGTGACGATCACCGCCGGCAGCCACCAGGCCCAACTGATCGTCGACCCGCTGGCGGCCATCAGCGAGGCCAGCGAGTCCAACAACGTCGCCAGCCGCACCTTCTCGATCGCGCCCGACATCAGGGTCAACCCGTTGACCCTCTCGTTCCTGGGCTCCGGCAACACCGTGCCGACGGCCGGACCCGGCGCCGCGGCGCCGGGAGCCGAGGTGCGCGGCGCGACCGCGACCCCGCGCCGCGACCGCCGCATCCACCTGCGGTCCGGCTCGTTCGATCCGCTGGAGCACGGGCAGTCCGCGGCGGGTTACGACGCGGGCGCGGCGGTGGCCGTCGCCAGCGCCAGCGCCGGCCGCCACGTGGTGCTGCAGTTCGAGAGCACGGTGAGCCCCGAGGAGCGCGAGGCCCTCGCCCAGCGCGGCATCCGGCTGCTCCGCTACCTGCCGACCAACGCCTACTGGGCCGCCGTCGAGCCCGGGGCAGGCCGGCTGGCCGGGACCAGCGAGGGCGGCGGTGTCCGCGCAGCCTGGACCTTGCCCGGCGAGCACAAGCTCACCCCCGAGCTGGCCCGTGGCGCCTTCCCGCGCACCGCGCGCCAGGCCGACGGCCGGGTCCGGGTCGTGGTCCGGGTGTTCGACGACGTCGCGGCCCCGGAGGCCCAGGCGGCGCTCGCCAGCGTGCGCGGGGCCGAGCTGCTCGAGTTGCGCTCCGAGCGCAGCTGGCTGGTCGCCACGACTCCCGAGCGGATCGGTGCGATCGCCGCCCTCGACGCGGTCGAATCGGTCGAGCCCGCGCCCGGTCTGCGCGCCGCCGACAACCTGGTCGCGGCGGGGCGTATCCGCGCCAGCGACGCTTGGGCGGCTCCCTACTCCCTGTCCGGGCTGGGCGTCGCGGTCGGGATCTGGGACGAGGACGCGGTCGCCAGCCACGGCGACTTCGGCGCGCGGCTGTCGGTCCACGACGCCGGCACGCCCTCGAGCCATTCGACCCACGTCGCCGGCACGGTCGGCGGCTCGGGAGCGGGCAACGCGAGCGCCCGCGGCATGGCGTCGCAGGCCCAACTCCACTCCTGGAACTGGGACGACGACGCGCTGGAGATGCGCTCGGCGGCGCAGGCCGGCACGGTCGACATCTCCAACCACTCCTACGGCTGGATCGCGGGCTGGTACTTCGACGGCAGCACGTGGGTCGACGAGGGCCCCGCGCTCTTCGGCGCGTACACGTCGGAGGCGGCGGACTGGGACGCGCTGGTGGCGGAGACGGGCCTGCTGCCGTTCAAGTCGTCCGGCAACGACCGCGACGACGGGCCCGACTGGCCCGCGGGGCCGCGCACGGACGGTCCCTACGACACGATCTCGGGCCAGGGCAACGCCAAGAACCTGGTCACGGTCGGCGCCACGACCGACGCCGACGGCATGACCAGCTTCAGCAGCTGGGGCCCCGCGGACGACGGCCGGGTCAAGCCCGACGTGTGCGCCAACGGGTCGGGCCTGTTGTCCACGCAGCCGGGCGGCTCGTACGCGAGCTTCTCGGGCACCTCGATGGCCTCGCCGTCGGCCGCCGGCGCCGCTGCGCTGCTGCAGCAGAGGTACGAGTCGCAGACGGGCCAGCGGCCCCGCCCCGACGAGTTGAAGGCGCTCCTGCTGCACGGTGCCGTCGATCTCGCTCCCGCGGGACCGGACTACCAGTGCGGCTTCGGCCTGCTCGACGTCAAGGCCAGCGCCGACCTGGTCCGCAACGGCCTGTGGCGCACGGGCAGCATCGCCTCGACCGGCCAGGCCCAGACGTTCACGGTGGCGATCGCCGCCGGAACGCCGCGGTTCAAGGCCACGCTCGTGTGGACGGACCCGCCGGGCTCCACGTCGGCGGCGACCGCGCTCGTCAACGACCTGGACGTGTGGCTGGAGTCGCCCACCGGCGCCATCAGCCGGCCGTGGGTGTTGAACGGGGCCAGTCCGAGTGCCGCGGCGACGCAGGGCGAGAACCGCGTCGACAACGTCGAGCAGGTGGTCGTGCAGAGCCCCGCCGCCGGCAACTGGATCGTCCACGTCAGCGGCCATGCGGTCGGCCTGGGACCGCAGCCCTACACGATCGTGTCCGAGGCGCTGACGGCCGGCGGCAGCGGGTCCAGCACCTTCACGATCTCCAACGACGGCGTGGCGACCCTGAACGTCAGCAGCATCACCCCGGACCAGCCCGCGCCGTGGATCCAGTTGGCGCCGGCCACCCCGCTGACGATCGCGCCGGGCGGCTCGGTGACCGTCGAGGTCACCATCGACTACGCCCAGGCGCCGGTCGGACAGACGACGCGGCGGCTGCTGATCGCCTCGAACGACGCCGACGAGAACCCCTTCCCGGGCGGCGTGTACGTGGCGGTCGATCGGCCCACCCCGCCGACGCTCGCCGTCGGTGACGTCTCCCTCAGCGAGGGCCACGCGGGGACGAGCGTGGCCACCTTCACGGTCACCTTGTCGCGGGCGATGTCCAACCCGGTCACGGTGCAGTACGCGACCGCCGACGACAGCGCGGTCGCCGGCGTCGACTACGTCGCGGCCAGCGGCACGCTCACCTTTGCGCCCGGCGAGACCAGCCGCACGTTCGGGGTGACGGTGAACGGCGACACGGCCGTCGAGATCGACGAGGCGTTCGTCGTCGACCTGAGCAACCCGGTGCTGGCCTCCATCGCGGACAGCCGGGGCGTGGGCACCATCCGCAGCGACGAGCCGCCGCCGCTCGCGACCTGGGCCAACCCGGTGGGCGTCGCGCCCAGCGGCGGCAGCCTGACGAAGACGGCCGCGACCAGCAACTGGGACTCGGGGGCGGTGTCCGTCGAGCGCGTGGCGGCGGGCAATGCGTGCGTGGAGTTCACGGCGACGGAAACCACGACGTATCGCGCCGTGGGCCTGGGCACGGGCGACTCGAACCAGGGCATCGGCGACATCGAGTACAGCATCGCGCTGGTGCCCGGCGCCGGCTTCTGGGTGTACGAGTCGGGCACGGTGCGGCCCGCGGGCTCGGGCACGTTCGTCGGCGGCGACAAGTTCGCGGTGTGCGTGGAGTCCGGGGTCGTCAAGTACCGGCGGAACGGCGCGGTCTTCTACGCCAGCGCCGTGGCCCCGACCTACCCGCTGCGGGTGGACACGTCGCTCTACACCCCGGGCAGCACGGTCACGGACGCGCGGGTGCTGGGGCTCGTCGAGCCGCCGCCGGCGCTGAGCGTGAACGACGTCAGCGTGAGCGAGGGCAACGCCGGGACGACGACGGCGACGTTCACGGTGACGCTGGCCGTGGCCTCGGCCAGCACGGTGACGGTGGACTACGCGACGTCGAACGGGACGGCGAGCGCGGGCAGCGACTACGCCGCGGCCAGCGGGACGCTGACGTTCAACCCCGGCATCACCAGCCAGACGTTCGGCGTGACGGTCAACGGCGACACCGCGGCCGAGTTCACGGAGACGTTCACGGTGACGCTGTCGAACCCGACCAACGCGGAGCTCGGGGACGGGACCGGCGTCGGCACGATCGTCAACGACGACGCGCCGCCGGCGGCGATGTGGACGAACGTGGTGGGGGTGGCGCCGTCCGGCGCCAGCCTGACCAAGACCGCGGTCACCAGCAACTGGGACGCCGGCGCGGTGTCGGTGCAGATGTTGAGCTCTGGCGACGGTTGCGTGGAGTTCACGGCGACGGAGACGACGACGTACCGCGCGCTGGGCCTGGGCACCGGTGATGCGAACCAGGGCATCGGCGACATCGAGCACGGCATCGCGCTGTTCCCGGGTGCCGGGTTCTCGGTGTACGAGTCGGGCGCGGCGCGGACGGCGGGCTCCGGCACGTTCGCCAGCGGCGACGTGTTCTCGGTGTGCGTGGAGTCCGGGGTGGTCAAGTACCGCCGCAACGGGGCGCCGATCTACACGAGCCTCGTCGCTCCGAGCTACCCGCTGCGCGTCGACACGTCGCTGTACAGCCCGGGCAGCACGATCACGAACGTGCGGGTGCTGGGGCTCGTCGAGCCGCCGCCGGCGCTGAGCGTGAACGACGTCAGCGTGAGCGAGGGCAATGCCGGGACGACGACGGCGACCTTCACGGTGAACCTGTCGGCGGCGTCGCCGAGCCCGGTGACGGTGGACTACGCGACGTCGAACGGGACGGCGACGGCGGGCAGCGACTACGCCGCGGCGAGCGGGACGCTGACGTTCAACCCCGGAATCGTCAGCCAGACGTTCGGCGTGACGGTCAACGGCGACACGGCGATCGAGACGAACGAGACGTTCACGGTGACGCTGTCGAACGCGACCAACGCGGCGATCGGCGACGGGACCGGCGTCGGCACCATCACCAACGACGATGCGCCGCCGGCCGCGATGTGGACGAACGTGGTGGGGGTGGCGCCGTCCGGCGCCAGCCTGACCAAGACCGCGGTCACCAGCAACTGGGACGCGGGTGCGGTGTCGGTGCAGACGCTCGGCGCGGGTGACGGCTGCGTGGAGTTCACGGCGACGGAGACGACGACGTACCGCGCGCTGGGCCTCGGCACGGGCGATGCGAACCAGGGCATCGGCGACATCGAGCACGGCATCGCGCTGGTGCCGGGCGCCGGCTTCTGGGTCTACGAGTCGGGCGCGGCGCGGACGGCTGGCTCCGGCACCTTCGTCGGCGGCGACCGCTTCGCGGTGTGCGTCGAATCCGGGGTGGTGAAGTACCGCCGCAACGGGGCGC
>JAMPXO010000029.1 GCA_023701125.1 Vicinamibacteria bacterium
ACCAGGTCCTTGCCCGTCCCCTTCTCGCCCAGCAGCAGCAGCGGGTCCGGGTCCGGCGCCTCCGCGGCCGGGATGTGGACCTCGTGCAGCTCGCGGCGCAGGGCCTGGACGTGCGCGGAGTCGCCGATCAGCTCGGGGGCGTTCTCCGGCCGCTCGGCCGGGTCGATCAGGGCCTCGATCTCGCGCACGCGGAGCTGCTCCTCGAAGCGGCTGGCGAAGGCCTGGCCCAGCACCGCCGCGTAGCCCTCCAGCCAGACGAGGTCGTCCTGCGAGTAGGCGCTGTCGTTGACGAAGCGCGCCGTCTGGAAATAGAGCACGGCGATCACGGCGTCGCGGACCACGTCGAGGACCGGGGCGCAGACCACCGAGTAGTCGAGCCCCAGCAGTGCGGGAGTCTCGCCCTCGGGGTTCGCGCGCAGCAGCGGGTTCTCGAGCAGCCGCGGTCGCCGGGAGTCGATCACGGCCCGGATCACCGACGAGCTGACCCCGGGCACCGACTGGCCGCGCTCGCAGGCCTGGACCTGGGCCTCGCCCAGCCCGAGCGTGCAAGCGCTCCGCAGCCGCACATCGTCGCTTTCGCCGCGGGAGACCAGCAGCAGCAGCGCCTTCTCGGCGCCGAAGCCCGCGGCGGCGTGCTCGAACGAGCGGGCCAGTGCGTCCTTCTCGTCACCGCCCGCGCGCAGCACGCGCAGCACCTCGTTCATCGCCGCGAACAGGCGCGAGTACGCGCGAGCGGGCGGGGGGGCGCTCACCGGGGGCTTGCCTCGGGCGGAGTCGAGTCGGCGAAGGGTTCCAAGTGGATCAGATCGGACGTTATCACGGCCCCGTCGAGGGCCTTCCCGAAACCGGGATGGGCGCCGGCGAGGCACGTCCCGGAGCCGGGATCCGGGCCTGTCGAGAGCCCAGGCGAGGGATGTGGCCGTCACGCCTTCCTGCTGCAGATCAACGTGTTGCGGGGAGATGCCTGCGTGACGCCAGGCCTGGCCACCTTCTTGCTCAGGGAGGCTCCATTCGACCAGTGCTCTCTCAACCGGGCCCGCGGCGCGACACCGTCGGGCCGCGCTACTGAATACAGGAGCTGCGAGTTTGCGGATTCACAGAGCTGTTGCTTCCGGCCTGGTGGCTCTTGCCATCGTGGCGTGCGGTGCTGGCCGGGAGTCGATTCCTTCGAGTCCGTCCGTCGTCGCCGGCGCCGAGACGGCTGCGTCGCCTGCCACCGCCGGCGGCGTGGCGGCTCAGAACGCCTGGCCGATCATGGTCCTGAAGACGGACCCGGTCGCCGACGACAGCACGCTGCCCCATCCGACGATCTCGGGGTCGGCGCCGCTGACGGTGACCTTCAACCTCTGTCGAAGCAGCGATCCCGATCAGAACCCGATCGACCCGGCGGCCGGGGACACGCTGAACTGGCAGTTCCACTTCGGCGACAGCGGAAAGCCGGTCTTCGACGACGAGGGCCGGTTCAATGCCGACGTGGCGCGAGTGTGCCGGACCGAGCACACGTACGAGGAGGGCACCTACGTCGCCGCGATCAGCGTGACCGACAAGAACCTCCACGACCAGGCCGCGGACGTCGCGAGCCTGGCCCGCGTGACGCAGTACCTGACGATCCGGTCCGTTGCGCCAGCGCCCACGCCGACTCCGACCCCGACCTGTACCCCGACGACCAGCTTCGTCGGCAATCTCGACGGGACCTCCGCGGCCAGCGCGTTCGAGATCGGGACGGTGACCCTGCTGCCCACCCAGGGTTGGGTGAACGTGAGCGGCTCCGCCCGCATCTTCGACGGTGCGGGCGGAAACGGCGCCCTGATCGGGACCGGCCCCTACACGAACTACGCGGTCCTCCACGACACCGGAGTCGCGATCCAGGCCTCGACGAGCTACGCCCTCCATTTCGACCTGGGCTATCTCGCGGGACTCCTCGGCGGCAACTCCAGCTACCTCGCCCAGTTGGGCACCGTGACTGGCGGCATCTTTACGGCCCTCGCCGCGGACGCCGGAAGCGTGGCGCACGCGGGGAACCTGAGCGGCGGCATCGTCTCCGGCACGTCGAACCTGACGTTCGTGACGGGCAGCAGCGTGTCCGGCCACAACCTCGCCGTGCGCTGGGAACAGACCGCCAGTCTCGGCACCGGTTCCGACTTCTTCGGCTTCGACAACGTCACGCTCGCCGCCACGCGATGTACGCCGTAGTGGCCGCACGTCCCGCACCCATTCGATCGCAAAGAAGGAGGTCGTTGATGACGCGTTTCGCAGTCCACGCTCTCACGGTCGGCTTGTTGCTGGCGGGGGCCAGCGGTGCCGAGGCCGGTGAGGAGCGCGGCGGGACCAGGTCGGCTGCGAGCCAGAGTGACGTTTCCGCGAGCCTGCAACTCACGGTGGTGAAGGCCACCCCGGACCCGGTGGCCGAGACGTTGGCCATCGAAGGAAGCGCCTTCGGCAGCGAACCGGGCCGCGTCACCCTGAACGGCAGACCGTTGACGCTCCTGTACTGGTCGGATGTGCACATCCTCGTGCAGGTCCCGCCGGAGTTGATCGCGGCCCCGGGCAGCTACCTGCTGACCGTCGCTCGCTCCGGCCCCGGACAAGGGAAGGCCGAAGGCGCGGACCCGAAGCGGGAGGGTTCGTTCATCGCGACCATCGGCGCAGTCGGGCCACAGGGCGAGCCGGGCGAGCGGGGGCTGGAAGGCGAGCCAGGGCCCCGCGGGGAGCCCGGCCCCCAGGGGAACCCGGGACCGCGCGGTGAGACCGGAGCGGCGGGGGCACCGGGGCCTGTCGGGGCTGTCGGACCGCAGGGGGCCCGTGGTGAAAACGGGCCCCAGGGACCCACTGGTCCGATCGGCCCGCAGGGCTCCGTCGGTCTCCAGGGGCCGCCAGGTCCGCAAGGGCCTGCGGGTGCGTCGGCCGTGGGGACCTGCCAGGCGGGACAGGTCCTGCTCGGCGACAACACCTGCAGGGACCTCGAGGCGCCCGCGGGCATCTTCGTGAAAGAAGGCGCGTCGAATGGCGGGAGGCTGCGCCTCAGCGCGGACGTCGCCGGCCCGGACTCCGACGCGGTTGGCGTCGCGTTCCCGTTCCAGCCGGACCACCACGTGCTGGTGGTCGAGAACCAGCGCGGGACCGACTCCGCCTCCGACACCACCCGCCACAACACGGCCGGCGTGGCCGTCATCCTCAACAGCCACAGCCCCGACACGTTCCCGGGCCCGGCCAACCGGATCAACACCAACGACAACTACATGACTTTCTTCGAACGGGACGAGGACGGGACGGACAAGATCGTGGGGCGGATCGAGGGCGTCTCGCCGTTCGACATCACCAACGTGCTGGCGGGCCTGGCCTCGATCGGGATCCAGGCGAACCCGGCCGATCTCTTCAAGCTGGAGATCGAGCTCAACCCCGTGGAGGAGTGGCTGACGGTGGACTGGCCGACGCTGTCGGGCGGATCGACGGGATCGCTCACGCACCCGGGCTTCGTCGCCCCTTCGCTCACCGGAGGGTCGTTCACCCACGGAGGCGCGGCCCCGTACTTCAGCGTCGGCACGCTGCCCTCGGCCAGCTTCAACCCGGGCAGCCTGCCCTCGATCAACTGGCCCGGCCTCGACTTCGCGAACTGGAGTTTCAATCCCGGCTCGCTGCCGTCGATGGCGTTCTCGCCAGGCACGGCGCCGGCTCTCGACTGGGGCTACCTGGACGACCCGGCGCTCGGCTTCAGCCTGACGTTTCCCGCGCTGAGCCTCGGTTCGCTGGGGCAGCAGGGCCTGGGGCTGCAGTACACGCCACCGACTTTCCCCACGCTCACGGCCGGCGCCATCACGCAGGGGCAGTCCCCCTTCAAGAAGTTCGCGCTCACGGTGGACGAGGCGGAGCTCGATCAGCTCAAGGACCGCTTCAGCGGGCACTTCGGCCGCCTGGCGGGTCTGGCCATGCAGGCCAAGAACGACCCCGTCGGCTTCGGGATCAAGTACGCCAAGACCACGTTCTCGGCCGGCGTCACCTACGAGTCGGGTTCCGGCGACTACGCCGAGTGGCTGGAGCGCCTCGATCCGGAGGAGGAACTGGCCGTTGCCGACGTCGTCGGCGTCCACGCGGGCAGGATCTCGAAGAAGACCGACGGCGCCAGCCAGGTGATGGTGGTCTCGCTCAAGCCGATCGTGCTCGGCAACATGCCGGACGAAGGGCGGAAGCATCTCTACGAGAAGGTGGCGTTCCTCGGCCAGACGCTGGTCCGGATCCGTGGCCGCTTCGCCAAGGGCGACCTGATCCTGCCCAGCGGCGCCAACGACGGCACCGCGATCGCCGTCTCGCCGGAGCAGATGACCCCGGGCCAGTGGGGCCACGTGTTGGGCGTGTCCTGGGACGAGGGCGGCCGGCTGTTCGGCGGCGGCGTCAGCCTCGCGAACGTCGCCGTCGGACTCAGCGCGTCGCCGATGGCCGGGGTGATGCGGGCCGAACTCGAGCGCTCCGAGGCCCGGATGCAGGCGCTGCAGGCCCGCAACGAGGCCCTCGCGGCCGAGCTCGCGTCGGTCCGTCAGCGGCTGGCCGGAGTGGAAGCGATCGACCAGCAACTGGCGAGTCTGGCTGCGGCCGTCGAGGAGTTGCGGGCCGAGCGCGTGGCGGCGACGCAGGGCTCGCGAATCGCCCTCGTCCGCGACTGAAGCGTGCACGGAGCATGGAGGTGGTGATGCGTAGGTTGCGAATCATGTCGAACGTGCTGCTGGCCGTGGTGCTGCTCTCGGGCGCGCTGTCCGCGCGGGCCGAGGACTGGGTTTCGTACGACGCGGGCAAGTTCGGCTTCTCCATGCTGATCCCCGCGGGCACCCGGCTCGTCGAGAAGGACTGGGGCGAGGGCTGGGCCGAACTCTGGGGCGATCACGAGGGCGTCAAGGTCTATGCCCTCGCCAAGCTGGGCGAGCAGGCGACCGCGGCTGAGATCGAGAAGGTCGGCGTCAAGGTCACCGCGATCCCGACCGAAGCGTGGAAGGAGATCGACTCCGGCCACAATGCCAACGGCTGGAACTGGTACAAGACCGTGAAGGCCCAGAAGGGCGACAGGGTCGTCTTCGGCGGGTACGGCACGGGCAGGCGCGGCAGCTACCTCGTCGTCTTGATGACGACGAAGTCCGACTTCGCGGCCTACGAGGCGGAGTACAAGGAGTGGTACGAGAGCGTGAAGTTGCGCTGAGTTGCGGGCGAACTCGGGCGCCGCGGGGCCGCAAGGCGCGCGGGCGCGGCGGCCGAGCGCGGAGGTGAGCGTGGCCCGGCGGGAGTGGCGCCCGGCGCGGCCGTAGGTCCAGACGAGGTCGGCCGAGGCGCTCGGCCGCAGCCGCGTCAGGCTCGCCGTCGCGCAGCCGCCAGGCCCAGTTGCCCCCCGCGCGGCCCGGTCGCGCCAAACACGCAGGTGGCCGTGGCGAACGAGTAGCGGCGACTGCCGTCGACCAGCCGTTCGTCTTTCCTGGACCCTCGTTCACGCCCTTGCGCGCGTGACATCCGGGAAGTTGGGCTCAGCCCCGGCTCGCCCGCAAATCAGCTCGCATGCATGGCCTCCGAGGCCGCGCCAAGCGTCTTCCTTCACACGCAGCTCGTGGCCCGGGGCGGCCGCGGCTGACGGAAGGAAGGCGCGCCATGCGCAACCTGCTGATCGTCGCCGTCGCCGCGCTCGTGAACGCGTCCGCCGCAGCGGAGCCCGTGTTGGCCCCGCAGCGCCGCTTGACGGTGGTCTTCGTGGACGTCGAGCGCGCGCTGTCGCCGCTCGCCGCTTCGAGCCTGCGCGACGAGGCCGTGCGCAGCCTGCGGGGAGCCGGGGTCGAGCTCGAGTGGCTGCGCGCCGAGGCCCGCGAAATCTTCGACGGGACCACCTACAAGTTGTTGTTGGTGCGCCGGGCGCCGGGCGGATTGCGGCTGCGCTGCGCGATGGGGTCGGTGATCAGCGGGCCGGATGCGCCGCGGGCGGCGTGGCTGTACCTCGATTCGGTGTTGACGACGCTGCGGCTGCCCGCCGACCTGGAGCGGCTGGGGCTGGCGCAGGCCCGCGACCTCGGCCTGGCCCTCGGCAAGGTCGCAGCCCACGAGCTGGTCCATGCCGTGGCGCCCGAGCTGCCGCACGCGCGGGCAGGATTGATGGCCGCGCAGATGGGCCGCACGATGCTGACGTCGACGGCGCTGCCGATCGACGCCGCGACGCTGGCGGCGTTGAGGCCGCTGGCGCCGACAGCCGCGGCCCTGGTGGCCGCCCCGTCCGCCGCGTACTAGAACGCGAAGCCGGAGTTGACCGAGATCTTGGTCTCCTCCTCGCCCCAGCCCATCGAGACGGAGAAGGTGGCGAAGTGGCGCAGCAGGCTGACGAAGAGACCGACGCCCTGGCCCGTGTGCCACTTCTTCGAGTCTTCGTCTTCGTACCAGACGCGGCCGGTGTCCACGAAGCCGAACACGCCCCACTGCATCGGCAGCAGCAGGGTGAAGCGGACGACCGGCACCCGCACCTCCGCGTTGGCGAACAGCGAGGCGTCGCCGGCGTAGCGGCGGGAGTGATAACCGCGCACCGTCGTGCGCGGCGAGTCGCCGCCGAGCACCTCGAGGCCCGTGCCGCCGAGGTAGGCCGCGGCGGTCAGCGGGTAGTCGCCGAAGGTCTGGCGTCCGCCGACGCGGCCGGCGAACGTGAACGGGCCCGCGGTGGCGTAGCCGCTGGCTTCGCCTTCGGCGAACCCGTAGGCAGTCTCGACATCGAGAATCGCGGGATACGCGGCGCCGCGCAGGGCGAGCACGGCGCCGCGGGTCGGGTAGGTGACCCGGTCGCGGCCGTCGAAGCGCCAGCCCGCGTGTACGCCCGCGGCCGCGAAGGAGCCCGCCCCGTAGGGCGGAAGGGCGCCCGCCAGTGCGGCCTCGTCGAGCGTGGTGTCGGAGTACTCGAAGACCGGACCGACCGAGAAGGCCGAGCGCGCGCCCGTGGCGAAGGAGATCGTGGGCGACAGCATCAGCTCGTCAGAGCTGGTCTTGTAGACGTCGTCGTCCTCGATCGCCTGCTCGGTCTCGTTGCCGTAGCCGTAGGAGCGCACCTTGTCGACGCCGGACACCCTGGCGTCGAGGCGGAACAGCGTGTCGGTGCCCTCCTTGCGGCGCTCGGCCCGGTACTCGACGCGCGGCGCGTCCGAGCCGAAGGACCAGCCGGCGCGGGCGACGTGATGCGTGCCCCACGGGTCCTTGCGGAAGTCGAACGTGCGGGTGTCGAAGCCGTAGCCGAGGAACACGCCGAGGTCGCCGCCGTACGACAGCCACGGCGCCGAGGTCGTGCGCCGGCCCCAGTCCCGGGGCGGAATCCACGGCGCGGCCTTGGGCCCGGGCGGCACGGTGTAGGGGCGGGTGATGTGGCGCGTGCCAGGGCCCGCCACGACCGTGGCTGCGCCGTCGTCGTAGAAGCGGGTGCCACCACCCGCGGCGTCGTCGAGCCGATCGTGGCCAAGGCCGCCGATCACGCGGAGGTGGATCGGACCGCGGCCTTCGACCACGAACGCGTCGTCGCCCGCGAGCAGGTAGACGCGGACCTCCTCCGTCTCCCGCGGGTCGAAGCGGCGGCTGACGAACGGCGTCGCCGCGCCCTCGGCCCCGGCCTCGACCGTGAGCGAGCCGTCCGCGGCGAAGCGGGCGACGGCGCGCTCGGCGCGGTCGGTCAGGTACACGTCCACCCGCTTGGCGAGGAAGGCGTGGTACTCGCGGGCCGCCTGGGCGAGACCGTCGCGGCGCGCGCGCAGCGCGGCCTCGAGTCGCGCGCCGTCGACCGCCTGCCACTCCTCCGGCAACTGCGCCACGGCCGCCGTCACCACCTCGTCGGTCAGCGCTGCGGCGAGGTCGTGGGCCTCGGCCTCGAACTGCTCGCGGGTGAAGCCGGCGAGCAGCCGGCGGTCCTGGTCGCGCGAGTTGAACGTGATGCCGAGCGGTGAAGGGAAGTCCGGGCCATACGCCTGCGGCCGCGGGTCGGTGCGCCGCGCCATGTCGAGCAGCGCGCCCTCGTAGCGGGAGAAGGCCTGGTCGCGGTCCTCGGGGATCGGCTGGAAGTGCTCGCGGCCTTCGAGCCGCGCCCAGCGCCACTGCTTGCGGTGGCGGTCCCAGTCGCCCATCGTCAGGTCGAGCAGCCGCGCGCGCAGCCACGCCCGCGGGTCGGGCCGGCCGTCGCCCGCCTGCAGCCGCTTCGCCATCTCGAAGTGGTCGATCACCTCGAGCGAGCCGCCGAAACCGGTGGTGGGGTAGACGGCGAAGGTGCCGACGGCCCCCGCGAAGTCGGCGCGGAACTCGCCGAGCACGGGCGAGTCCGGCAGCACGACCAGCCGCCACTGCGGCACCAGCAGGCCCGCAGCGCGGCCGAGCGCACCCGCCACCAACTCGCTGCCCGGGTGCTGGGCGCCCATCTGGTCGCGCAGCAGGTCTTCGACCGGCGTCCCGCGCAGGTCCTCGAACTCGCCGCCCAGCAGCGTGGAGGGATCCTTCTCGAGGCCGCGGAACGTGTAGGAGAGGCCGTCGGCGCCCTTCAGCGCCAGGCCCTTGGTCTGCTGGCCGCCGACGCGGCGGACCGGGGTCAGGCCGCCGGCCTCGCGGCCGAGGTCGAGCACCTCCACCCGCACCGGCGTCGCCCACAGAACGCGATAGTCGTCGCCCAGGAAGTAGCGGCGGAAGCTGCCCGCCTGGTACTCGGTTGAGGCGACGACCTCGCGGCTGGCGGGCTCGTCGGCCCGGGCCGCCGGCGCGAGCGCAATCAACGCGGACGACAGCAGGGCGAGCGTCCTGTCCATAGCCTGGCCTGACCTCCAGGGTGGCGCTTCGTGGGGGCGAACTCGACGCGGCAATCTAGCAGGTATGGGTCGGGAGGCTCGCGTCGGCGGCGCAGCCCCGCGGCGACCGCCGCTACCGCGGGTGGCCGTAGCGCGGGTCGTTCAGCTCCTGCACGCGGGAGACGTACTCCTCGTCGCTGACGTTGGTGCGCCACACGCCCGCGACCTTCGCCGCCACCATCGTGCCGCCGAACAGCACCAGCAGCACCACTGCGAACGCCGCCGGGCGCAGCGCCCGGCGCCAGGGCGCGGGCGTCTCCACCCGCAGCGCGCGTGGCACCGGACACGCCGCCACGCACGAGATGCAGCCGACGCACTCGTCGGAGCTCACGCGGGTCAGCTTCGCCACCGGCAGGTGGGAGGGGCACGCCTTGGTGCACAGGTCACAGTCGATGCAGGACGCCGCGTCGCGGGTGACCTTGAGCGGCGAGAGCAGCGACAGGAAGCCGAGCAGCGCACCGTAGGGACACAGGTAGCGGCACCAGAAGTACGGGATGGCGATCGACAGCACGACCAGGCCGAAGATCACCTTCGCCGCGAACGGCGAGAGCTGCTCGAAGAAGTAGAGCATCTTGACGTCGGCGACGCGGTTGTAGGGCGAGTCGAGGAACATCGCGACGTCGGCGCCGGACATCCGCCAGAAGATCGCTGAGGCGAAGAACAGCAGCAGCAGGTACTTGAGGCTGCGCATCGGCAGGTCGAGTCCGCGCGGCAGCGCCAGCTTGCGACCGAAGGCGCGGCGCGACAGACCGGCCAGCCACTCGGAGGCGGTGCCGACCGGGCACACCCACGAGCAGAACGCGCGCTTCATCAGCAGCCCGGTGGCCGCGACGGCGAGGAAGATCATGAAGCCCGCGGGACGCACGGGGCTGATCGCGCCGGTCTCCCACAGGTGGCGCAGGCTGAGCAGCGCGGACAGCGGCAGGAACGCCTCGACGCCTCCCGGCCGATCGATGGTGACCACGCCCGTCTCGACCTGGCGCACCCACCGCATGAATTGCGCACCGACGGCGATCGTGATCAATAGCCAGAACCACTGGCTGGCCCAGCGCAATCCCGTCACGAAGCGGCGCCGTTGCTTCAGGGCGGCCGCTTTCAGCGGCACGGCGAGGTCCTCGTCCGCGCCGGTCGCCCGCGCCCAGAGGCTGCGTGTGAATCGAAGCACCTGTTCACTCATGGTGTCCCGGGACATTGCGAGCCGCATGCCACCGATTGTTGTGGATGCGACAACGGCCGGCGGTGAGTGCGTCGCCCCTGGGGAAAGGCGAGACTTGGGCGCCATGTCGAGGCTCTCTCCGCGTCGGCTGCTCGGCGTCGCCGCCGCGCTGGCCGCGGTCGCTGCGCTCGCCGTTCTCGTCGCGGGGCTGCTCGAGCGCGGTTCGCGGGCCGGATTGCGACTCACCGTGACGGACGCCGCGGGCGCGGTCGTGCTGGAGCGCGGGTGGCCCGACGCCGACCTGCGCGCGCTCGCGCCGCTGTTGCCGGAGCAGCGCCCGCTGCGGGCGCAACTCGTCGGGCTGTGGCACGCGGCGGAGCCGGCCCGGGTGCGGCTCTCGCTGCGCGCGGAGTCGGCGGCGCGCCTGGCGCTCGACGGCCGCGTCGTGTTGGAGCGCGAGGCGGATGCGAAAGCCGCCGGCCGCGAGGTCGAAGTGGACCTGCCCGGCGGCCCGCGCGCGCTGGAGCTGCACGCCGAGTTCGATGCCGCGGCGACCGCCGTGCGCCTGCGCGTCGCCCGCGGCGGCGAGGACTGGCGCGGGCTCGATCCCTTCGACCTCTATCCCGAGGCGGTCGACATGATGGGCGCGGGGCGGCGTGGCGCGGCGCGCTGGCTGCGACGGGGCAGCGCCGTCGGCCTGGCCGTCGCGGCCGGCCTGGTCCTGCTGGCGGCGCTGCGCGCGCGCCGCGTGGACGGCGTGTGGCCTGGCTGGGCCGTGACGCGGGCGCTGCCGCTGGCGCTCTTCGTGCTGGCGGCGCTGCTGCGCCTGCAGGCGATGGTGGGCCGCCAGTGGCACGCGGACGCGCCGGCGTGGGCCCGCGAGGCGGCCGCTGCCGTTGGCGCGGCCCTGCCAGATGTGGCCGCCTTCGCCCCTGAGCCGCGGCCGTGGATCGGCGATCCGTACTCCTACCTGCTCGCCGCGCGCGAGCCCGAGCGCGGGTTCTACAGCGGCCACGTGCGCGAGCCGCTGTTCGTGTTCCTCGTGCGCCTGATGCTGTGGATCTGCGGCGGCCAGGACGCCGCGGTGCAGCTCGCTTCGCTGCTGGCCTCGGCGCTGATTCCCGTCGCCCTGCTGTTCCTCGGCCGCGTGCTGGGGTCGACCACCGCGGGCGCCCTCGCGGGCCTGCTCTTCGCGCTCGAGCGGCAGGCCATCGCGCTGTCGGTCGAAGGCTGGCGCGACGACCTCTTCACGCTGCTGGCGGTGGTGTTCGCGACCGCGGTCTTCCACGCCTGGCCCGGCGTGGGCCCGCGGCGCGGCGTCGGCCTCGGGTTCGTGGGCGGGCTGGCCGCGCTGACCCGCATCACGTCGTTGTCGTTCGTGGCGCCGGCGCTGCTTCTGCTCGCGCTGCGCCGGGAGACGCGGCGTGCGGCCGGCGTGGCGGCGGCGACGTGCGCGCTGCTGGTCGCGCCCTACCTGTTCAATTGCTGGCGTACGCTGGGCGACCCGCTGGTCTCGATCAACTCGCACACCGGTTACTACCGCGGCGCCGTCGGGCTCGAGGGTTCGACGTCGGTGGGCCGCTATCTGGCCACGGCGCGGCCGCCGTGGGAGGCGCTCGACGTCGCGCTGTACGGCCTGATCGTCAACCCCTTCGAGCGCCAGTGGGGCGGCTTCGACTGGCTGCCGGTCGACCCGGGACCCGCGCTGGCGGGGCTCGCGGCGCTCGGCGCGCTGGCGCTGCTCGTGACCCCACGCGGCCGCGCGCTGATCGGGCTCGCGCTGTGCGCGGTGGCGCCCTTCGCGTTCACCTGGGACCTGCCCGGCGGCGGCGAGTGGCGCTTCACGCTCGTGGCCTACCCGTTCCTGCTGATCGCGGCGAGCCTCGCGCTCGTGCAGGGGGTCGCGTTGGTGAGAGGTGGACGCGCGGCGATCCCCCCGGACTGGACGCCGCATCGGGCGCTGGGTGTCGCAGCCTCTGTGCTGGCGCTCGCGAGCGTGCTGCTGACGTTGCCGGCACTGCGCGCCAGCGAGGCCACGCGCCGCGCGCGGTTGCTGACGGTCCCCAGCGGCCCACGCGACCTTTCCTTCACGCTGGGTCGCGGCTGGCGATGGCCGCGCGCGCAGGGTGCCCTCCGCGTCCGCGACTGCGCAGGCGAGTGCTCGCTGCGGATTCCGCGAGCCGACCGTGCCCAGGTGCTGCGGCTGCGCGTGGGCCCGGCCGGCGCAGCGGAGGTGCTGATCGAGGCGCAACTCGATGGCGTCGCGCTCGGGGGCACCGTGCTGAAGCCCGATCCCGAACGCATGGGCGACTGGGAGCTGGAACTGCCGCCGGCGCCCGCGCCGGGCTGGGCGACGCTGGAGTTGAAGGCGCAGGCCCCGATCGTGCTGTGGTACTGGTCGCTGCGGCCTGGCTAGACCATCTCCCGGTAGAGCTCTGGCGACGGGCGTGGGATCACGACCGCGTTGACCAGCAGGCCGCGCTTGGCGATCACCGCGCGGCCCGCGGCGACCGCCGCCTGGACCGCCGAGACGTCGCCGGTGACCGTGCAGAAGGCCTTGCCGCCCATCGCCATCGCCAGCCGCACCTCGAGCAGGCGCACCGCGGCGGCCTTGACCGCGGTGTCGGCGGCCTCGATCAGGGTCGCGACGTTGAACGACTCGAGGATGCCGAGCGCGCCTTCGAGCGGCGGCACCTCGCTGCGGCTGATCGCGCGGAACACGTCGGGGTGGATGTTGGGGATCACGAACTGGTCGATCAGGCTGCCCTGCGCGACCTCGGCGCCCGCGGCCACCGCGGCCTCGACCGCGGCCACGTCGCCGCCGATCAGCACCATGTACTTGCCCGAGCAGATGCTGCGCGCGAGCAGCAGCTCGATCGACGCGGCCTTGATCATCGCGTCGCCGGCCTCGAAGCCGGTGGCGATGGAGGTGACTTCGATCAGGCCGATGCTGTCTTTCATGCCCTCACCAACACGATGACGTCGGTCACCGACTCGATCCTGCCCGCGACCGGCGCGTGCAGCAGCGCCCCCAGGGCGCCTGCGGGCGGCTCGCCCAGCAGTTCGCCCGCCTTGACCTTCTGGCCGGCCTTCACGGCGGGGACCACCGCGACGCCCGCCGACTGCTTCAGCGGCAGCACCAGGCGGCTCGGCTCCTGTGGCAGCGGGCGCAACGGCGCCGGCTTGTCCCAGGCCGTGATGCCCAGCTTGCTGACCAGCCGCTCGATCGGCACGTGGCGCCCGTCGTGGAACGGGTGTGGCTTGGTCGGCGCCGGCCCCGTCCACTTGAAGCCGGTGGCCTTCAACTCCACCTTGGCGTCGTCGCAGGCCTCTTTCGGGTACAGGTCCTCGGGGCAGGCGTACAGGGTGCACAGCCCGCACGAGCAGCACAGCGACGCCCACGGGTTCCACTGCGCGGTGCCCTGCGACGTGAAGCCGAGGCCGCGCATCACCTGGTGCGGCTCGACCGCGTAGCCGAGCAGGAAGCGTGGGCAGAACTCGGTGCAGTAGCGGCACTGGTCGCATGCGGAGCGGCCGATCCGGGCCTGGGCTTCCTTCGGCCGCAGCTTGCGCTCGATCGTCTTGTGCTCGCGCGGCAGCACGATCGCACCGGCGTCGGTCTTGGTGATCGGCACGTCCAGCGACTCGCTCGTACGGCCCATCATCATGCCGCCGATCTGTAGCACCGGGTCGGCGCAGGTCGGGCCGCCGGCGGCTTCGATCAACGCGCGGTAGGTGATGCCGAGCGGGACCTCGAAGGTCGAGGGCTGCGCGACGGCGCCCGCGATCGTCACCATCTTGCGCGTCACCGCGTGGCCCTTGGCGGCGGCCGCGACCTGGGCCAGCGTCTCGACGTTGCTGACGACGGCGCCCACCTGCAGCGGGATCCCCTGCGGCGGGATCAGCTTGCCGGTCACTTCGAACACGAGGTCGTACTCGTCGCCGGCGGGGTAGTAGTCGCCGAGCAGGTGCACGCGCACGCGCGAGCCCTGGCAGGCCGCCTGCGCAGCCGCCACGACGGCCTTCTTCTTCTCCTTCACGCCGAGCACGCCCTCGCGCGCGCCCACCGCGTCCATCACCAGCTCCATCCCGCGCACGACGTCCTGCGCGTGGTGCTCGAGCACGGCGGCGTCCTTGTGCAGCAGCGGCTCGCACTCGGCGCCGTTGCCGATCACGATCTCCGCTTTCGCGCCGAACTTGACGTGGGCGGGGAAGCCGCCGCCGCCGGCGCCGACGACGCCCGCCTTGCGTACGTGCTCGATCAGGGACATGGAGTGAGTACTTTACAACCCCAGTTGCTCGCGGAGTGAGGGATTCTCCGGGCGCAGGCGCCAGATCCACGCGTCGAGCGCGTAGTGGGTCGCCTGCGGCAGCGCCAGCAGCGGCACCAGCAGCGACAGCGCCTCGCCGCCGGGGAACAGGTCGGGACCGGGAAACAGCATCGGGTTGTCGTGCCAGACGAGGCGGTCCCAGAACCACTCCTCCGCGAACGCGACCGCCACCAGCGGCGCCATGTACAGCAGCACGCGCCCGGGGCGGAACAACGCCGCGACGGCGGGGGTTTGGGGGCGCAGGAGCTCCGTTTGCGACGTAGCCCCCAAAGGACCGGCGGCGGGTTCATCCCGGCGCCGGAACCCGACGATCTCGGCCGCGAAGCGGCGACGGCCCCAGTGGTGGACGTAGGCGAGGTACGGGATGCCGTGGATGAAGACGTTGGTGGCGGTGAACGCGTAGTCCGAGTCGAAGAAGGCGATGCCGCCGTGCCAGCAGGCCCAGGTCGTCGCCCAGACCAGCAGCTTGCCGGCCGAGGGCCGCAGGCCTCGCGCGGCGCGCCAGATCTGACGCGCGACGAACGCGGCGGCGATCGCCAGGTTGGGGACCCACAGGGCGTCGGCCACCCCGCGCGGCAGGCCGGGAAAGAAATCGCCTTGCAGGAACCACGCGAACGAGCGCGGCAGGTGGGCATGCCAGTAGAGCAACGGCCACAGCGTCGCCGTGTAGATCGCGGTCGCGTCGAGCCAGCCGTCGAGTTCGGTCAGGCCCGTCTCGCGGCGCCGATACAGGTTGACCCAGCCGTACTGCTGGCGCACGAAGTGCCAGACCGCGAGGTAGGCGAGGGCGCGCCAGAAAACGCCGGGACCCGCGCTGTGGAGCAGCACGCCGAGCACCCAGGCGGCGAGCGGGATGCCGAGGTAGAGCCCGGGCCGCCGGCCGCGCTCCGCGGGATCGAGGTACACGCGATACGCGGTCGACCACACGTGGGCGACGTCGACGAACACGACGCCCGCGAAGAACAGCCACGGCGGCGCGTCGCCCGCGAGCGCGCCGGTGGCCTGGCCGAGCGCAAGCAACCCGAGCGCCAGCGCCGCGGAGCCGCCGAAGGTGAAGAGGTCCCAGCGCGCGGAGACGAGCCACGGACTGGCGGCCGCCTCCGCGTGCCCGGTCACGAGCTACTTCTCCGCGATGCGATAGAGGTGCTTCGCGCCGCGCAGGAACAGGTCGCCCTCGGCGATCGCGGGGGAGGCGTCGAAGCCGTCGTCGAGGCGATTGAGTGCCAGCACTTCGAACGCGGCGCCGGCCTTGAGGACAGCGGTGGCGCCGTCGCGGCCGGCGACGTAGACCCGGCCGTCGGCCGCCACGGGCGAGGCGTAGACGTTGGGCACGCCCTCGAGGCGCTGGGTGAAGCTCGCCGTCCCGGTCGCCGCGTCGAGGCGGGTCAGGATCCCGGAGTTGGACTTCAGGAAATAGAGCCCGCCCTGGTAGAGCAGCGGCGAGGGCACGTAGGGCGTGTCCTGGTCGTAGCTCCAGGCGATCGTGGGCGGGCCCGTGATCGCGCCCTTCGCGGCCGAGAGCTGGATCGCGCGCAGCGCGTTGCCGCGGAAGCCGCTCATCACGTACAGCCAGTCGCCCGCGGACACCGGCGTGGGGATCACGTTGGCGGTCAGTCCAGGCGCTTCCCAGACGAGAGCGCCGGTGTCGAGCGCGTAGGCGACCACCTTGTGCGTGCCGGGGACCACGACCTGGGCCTTGCCGCCGACCGTGACCACCAGCGGCGTCACCCACGACGTCGGCTCGTCGCGCCGCTGGCGCCACTTCTCCTGGCCCGTGGCCGCGTCGAAGGCGGCCACGAAATCGTCGCCCTCGTGGTCCCAGTTGACGACCAGCGTGCCGGCGTGGAGCGCGGGCGAGGCGCCTTCGCCGAACGCCATGCGCGTGCGCATCTGGCCCAGTTGCTTCTCCCACAGCACCTTGCCAGTGAGGTCGAGGGCGTAGAGCCCGCGCGAGCCGAAGAACGCGTACACGCGCTGGCCGTCGGTCAACGCCGAGCCGCCGGCGAAGCTGCCGTCCTTGTGGGTGCCCTCGTGCGGCGTCTCGCGGCGCACGACCTGGCTCCAGCGCGTCGCCCCGTCCTTGCGCGCGAGCGACAACACCGTGAACTCCAGCTCCGCCCCCGCGGGCACGGCCGAGGTCAGGTACAGCGCGTCGCCCCACACGATCGGGGTGCTCTTGCCGCTGCCGGGCAGTGCGACCTTGAAGCGGACGTTCCGCGTCTCGCTCCACGTCGTCGGCGGCTTGGCCCCGGGCGCCTCGCCCGTGAACACGGGCCCGCGCCATTGCGGCCAGAAGCCGGGCCCGGCGGCCTTCACGTCGGCGCCCGACCCGAGCGCGATCGCGGCCAACGCCCCGGCCGCGAGCAGACCCCCGCTCACCGGCAACACTCGTCCCCTGACCATGTCCCCTCCGACCCGCTCCCGCGGCAAGCGTACCAGCACCACGACGCCTCGCTATGATGGCGACCATGGCGGTGAAGAAGGACGGCAAGCCGGAGGATCGGATGATCTCGGGCAAGCTGCGCGGCAAGGCCGCGCGGGGCGGGGCGGCGCACGCCGTAGTCCGCGTCGACGGGACCGAGTACGCGTGGAAGCGCCGCCACGGCGGGATCGGCGAAGGGCGCTCCGTCCAGATCGAGTCGTTCTCGGTGTCGCTGTCGCCCGAGCGCACCCGCGAGCTGGTGCTCGACGTCACCCGGGCCGTGCCCGCCGACTGGAGCCCGCCCAACGACAAGGTGATCGCGCAGATGCTCGAGCAGGGCATCCGCTCGGCGCTGGAGGCGGGCTGGAACCCGGAGTCGCGCGGCCGCGCCTTTCGCCACGAGTTCGCGTTCGGCGACTGATCACGGCCGTCACCGGCGAGCCCTCAGCGAAAGATCCACGAGGCCGCGCCGGCCAGCGCCAGCAGCGCGAGCACCAGCGCGACCGCCGCCGCCACCGCCGCCAGCAACTGGGCGACGGCGCCCAGCGCGGACCACGGCGGCGGCGCGCTCTCGTCCTCGGAGGCGAGCCAGCGCGCTTCCTCGGGATCGGCCGTCGTCGGCTCGTCGGTCGTCGGCTCTTCCGCCGGTTCGTCCGGCACTTCGTGCGTCATCGTCGTCAGTCGAGCCAGGATCTGAAGGTCGCGCGGCGGGCGCGCAGGATCGCTTCGGCCGCGCGCAGGCCGTGGTCCTGGGCTTCTTCGAACAGGGCCATGCCCGACAGATCCGTGTGGGCGAAGTGGACGCGGCCCAGCGGGCGGGCCGAGTCCGCGAGCGCCTGGCCCCACAGGAAGCCCGGGTGCGGGCGCACCATCGCGTGGCCCCAGAGGTAGACGTCGACGCGCTCGAGCAGCGCCTCGAGGCCCGGGTGGGCGCGGCGCAGATCCTCGACGATCCTCGCGACCCAGGTCTCCCAGTTCGTCGCCAGCATTTCCTCCCGCGCGCGGCGCGGGTCGTCGTCGCACAGCGGGAGGTAATAGGTGAACACCGTCGCGCCGTGGTCGCGGCCCGCCTGATGGGTGGCGACGACGTAGCCGAGCGACGGGCTGCCGTAGAGCACGTTGTCCCAGGCCAGGGGATAGCCGTGGCCGCGCGGGCGATCGGAGAGCGTCAGGTTGGCGACCATCCACGGCGCGTACACCGTCTCCTTCAGGAACGCCGGCGGCTGCGCCCGCCACGGCGACAGCACCCGCGCCGCGAGGAAGCGCGGCAGCGCGCAGACCACGTGCTCGGCGCGGGTCAGCACCGTCTCGCCGCGGGCCGCGTCGAGCCAGGTGACGTCGACCACGCCGTCGCGCGGCGTCACGTCGAGCACCAGCGCGCGGGTGCGCAGGCGCGGACCGGCCAGCGCCGCCAGGTGGGACACCAGGCGGCCGTTGCCCTCGGGCCAGGTCAGCACGTCGGCCGACTCCGACTCGGCCGTCGCCAGGCGCGCCGCGTAGTAGTGGATGCCGGCCCAGGCGGAGGTCTGCTCGAGCGTGGTGCCGAAGTCGTCGCGAGTGCCGTACTCGGCGAACCAGCGCAGTCGCTCGCCCGTCAGCCCCTCGCGCTCCAGCCAGGCGGCGAACGACAGCCGATCCAGCTCCGCCCACTCGCGGTCGGGCGAAGAACGGCGGCGCGGCAGGTCGAACGCGCGGCGCCCGCGCGCGTCGCGGCGGCCCGCGAACTCCCGCATCCGCGCCTCGAAGCGGCCGAGCGCCGCCGCATCCTCGCGGGCGATGCCGGCCCGCGGCAGCAGCCCCTCGTACCACTCACCGCGGAAGAACACGCGCTCCTCGGGCTCGCGCACGAGGACGTCCTCCGCGTACAGCGGCGCGCTCGCGGCGTCGCGGCCCGTCACCGCGCCCACTTCTTCGAGCAGCGCGATCAGCGGCCGGTTGTGCGGCGGCGGGACCGGCACGTAGTGCGCCGCCCACGGATAAGGGCTGACCGGGCCCGTGCCCGAGCGCGCCGTGCCGCCCGCGCCGTCCTCCAGCTCCAGCACCGTGAAGTCGCTCGTTCCCGCGCGCTCGAAGGCCCAGGCTGCGGAGAGTCCCGCGATGCCGGCGCCGAGGATGGCGACCGGGATCTCCTCGCGCCGCGCCGGGGCCGGCATCGGCGCGGCGTCGCGCAGGCGATGGCCGAGGGCGTGGGCGCCGCCCACGATGCTGCCGGCGACGCGGCGGCCCGAGGGCACGCGCCCGCCGCACGAGGCCGCCGTGAAGCCGGCGGCCAGCGCCTTCAGCAGGCCGCGGCGGGAGGGAATGGCGCGCCCCTACTGCGAGGGGGCCGCGGCGGGCGCGATCGGCAGCATCCGCAGGTGGCCTGCGGCGCCGCCCGCGTAGATCGTCCCGTCCGCCCCGACCACGAGCGAGCGCACCGAGTCGGGCTGCGGCTCGAACGCCGTCACCGCCTTGCGCTCCTCGAGCGACCACACGCGCACGATGCGGTCGTCGCCACCGGTCACCACCAGCCGGCCGTCGGCCGTGATCGCCAGCGCGTTCACGACGTCCGTGTGGCCGCGCAGCGACGCCAGCGGCTTGCCCATCGGCAGCGACCACAACTTGACGGTGCGGTCGGCGGACACGGAGACGAGGATCGTCGCGTCGGGCGTCATCGCCAGGGCGTGGACGTCGCCCGCGTGGCCCTTGAGCGTGGCCAGCGGTTCTCCGCCGGGCAGCCGCCACAGCCGCACCGTGCGGTCGTCGGAGCCGCTGGCGAGCAGCGTGCCGTCCGTGGAGATGGCCAGCGTGTTGACGTCGGCCTCGTGGCCCTCGAGGGCGCGCACGAGCTTGCCGTCGAGCGACCACAGGCGGATCGCGTGATCGGCCGTCGAGCCGCAGGAGGCGAGCAGCTTGCCGTCGGGAGTGGGAGCCAGCGCCTGGACCGGCCCGGGGTGGGCCTGGAACGAGTTGAGCGGGGCGCCGGCCGGCAGCGCGAAGCGGCGCACGACACCGTCGGCGCCGCCGCTGACCAGCGACCCGCCCCAGAACGCTGCGGCCGTGGCGCGGTCGGGGTGACGCAGGGCGGTCACCGGCTGCAGGCTCGGCAGCAGCCACAGCTTGACGGCCGTGTCGAGCGAAGCCGACGCCATCAGCCGCCCGTCGGGCGCGATCGTCAGCGCGTGGATCGTGCCCGCGTGGGCGCGCACGACGGGCGGCGGCGCCTGCGCACCGTTGCTGGCGGCGAACAGGCAGGACACGGCAGCAGCGTGCCAGGCGCGGCGCAACGGCCGGTGCTTCATGCGGTCGTCCTCCCCACGAGATTGCCTCGCCGATTGTGGCCACGAACGGCGCGCGGACTCAACGCCGAAGTGCGCGCGGCCTTCAGTTCCAGCGCCGCCATTCGTCCTCGTAGTAGCGGACCAGGACCTGGTTGTTCAGCTTGTTGACCTCGGCCGGCAGCGGCCCCATGTCGGGGCCGAGCACGAACAGCGCGCGCAGCGACGGACCGTCCAGCGAGCGCAGCGCCGGCAGCGCGGGCTCGGCCGGCGGCTCGAAGGGCGAGACGCCGCCCAGCGCGAAGCCCCACTCGCCGAACGAGGGCACCAGCGCGTGATAGGGCCGGACGAAGAACCCCGCCGCTTCCATCGTGCGGTTGATGCACCAGAAGCTGCGCCGCGCCAGCAGCGGCGACGTGCTCTGCACCGACGCCAGGCCGGTGGCCGGGTCCAGCCGGCGCCGCAGCAGCGAGTAGAAGTGACTCGTGTACAGCTTGCCGAGCGAGTGGTTGTGGGGGTCGGGGAAGTCGACGAAGGCGAGGTCGAAGAGCGAACGCTCGCGCGGAAGCTGCAGCCAGATCAGCGCGTCTTCGTTGACCACGCGCAGCCGTGGGTCGGACATCGCGCCGGCGTTCAGCTCGCGCAGCATCACGTTGTCCTTCGCCAGCCGCGTCATCTCCGGGTCGAGGTCGACCATCACGACCTCGCGCACCGAGGCGTGCTTCAGCACCTCGCGCGCCGCCAGGCCGTCGCCGCCGCCGAGGATCAGCACCCGCGCCGCGTCAGGGCGGACCGCGAACGCCGGGTGGACCAGCGCCTCGTGGTAGCGGTACTCGTCGGCCGAGCTGAACTGGAGCTGGCCGTTGAGGAAGAGCTGGAAGTGGTGGCCGGTGCGCGTCATCACGATCCGCTGGTAGCGGGTCGACTTGGTGAACACCACCGGGTCGGCGTACAGCCCTTCTTCGGCCATTTCGGTCAGCCGGTCGGAGTAGGCGAACGCGGTGGCCAGCACCGCGCAGGCGACGGCGCCCTGCGCGCGCAGCAGCCCGGGCGCGCCGAGCAGCGGCCGGAACAGCCAGGTGGACCACAGGCCGACGCCGGCGTTGATCAGGCCGAGCAGCACGCTGGTGCGGACGAGGCCCAGCTCGGGCACCAGCACCAGCGGGAAGAGCAGCGAGGCGAACAGCGCGCCGAGGTAGTCGAAGGCCAGCACCCGCGCGACCAGGTCCTTGAACTCGACGACGTCCTTCAGCAGCCGCAGCACGAGCGGGATCTCGAGCCCGACCAGGGTGCCGATCACGAGCACCAGGCTGTAGAGCACGAGGCGGAACAGGTCGGGCGCCGCGCCGAAGGCGAGGAACAGCGCCGGCGCCGACAGGCCGCCGATCACGGCCACCGCGAACTCGATCTGGACGAAGCGGGAAGCGATCCCGCGCTGCAGATACCCCGACAGCCACGAGCCGATGCCCATCGCGGAGAGGTAGGCGCCGATCACCGTCGAGAACTGGGTGACCGAGTCACCCAGCACGTAGCTCGCGAGGGTGCCGGCCACGAGTTCGTAGACGAGCCCGCAGGTGGCGATCGCGAGGACGGTCAGGTAGACGGCGGGGGAGCGCAAGGGGAGGGCCGGGCCCGGGGCCGGGCGCGAGATGAGGTCGCGCTAGCCGCGGATCGCGGAGGAGATGATGAACGACAGGCCGAGGATGAACGCGGCCAGGATCACCGCGAAGGCCGTGTTGTGGTCCTCCTCGATCTCCTTCTTCGCCGAGAACGGCAGGATCCTGACGATCGCCCAGAAGGACGTGCCCAGGATCACGCACCCGAGCAACGAGTAGACGATCGAGTCCACGATCGGCCGGGCGTGGCTGGCGATCCACTCTTCCATCACTTGCCTCCTCTCCAGTAGGTGAACGAGCGATAACCGCCCGGCGCCTGGCGGATGTTCTGCGGGATGCGGTCCTTCTCGGCGGCGAACAGCTCCCAGCCCCGCCAGCCGGCGGTGCCGTAACCCCCGAGCACCAGCAGCGCGAACAGCGCGTAGCGTTTCTTCATTCGTCGTCCTCGTCGTCGTCGCCCGAGTCGGCGTGGTCGCTCTCCGACCAGCGCAGCGTCTCGTGGCCCGTGCGCGACATCAGCAGCAGCAGCGGCCGCAGCATCAGCGCCAGGAACGCGAGCAGCAAGTGGTAGAAGCGGGGCGAGCCGCGCACGATCTCCACCGTCGCCGCGGCGACGGGCGGGTTCGGCCCGTCCCACGACGGGGCCAGCCGCAGCGTGTAGCGGCCTGCCGGCACCGAGCCCAGGTGGGCCGCGCCGCTCTGCGAGCCCTCGTTCCACGCGCCGTCGCTGTCGGTGCCGTGGTAGTACGCGTTCTCGATCCCGAACGCCTGCACGTCGCCCGTCTCCTCGTCGATCAGGGCGGAGTCGAAGAAGACCCAGGCGTTGCTGACGGGCGCGTTGATCTCGACCTTGAGGTTGCCGCTGCCCTTGACGTCGAACGGGCCGATGAAGACGGCGCTGTCCGGGTCCTCGGCGACCAGGCTGCCGGCGGCCGGCCGCGCCCGCAGCGTGATCTTCTCGGTCAGCACCGTCGAGCTGCGGAAGGCGAAGAACAGCCACAGCACCAGCAACACGCCGGCCGCCAGCATGAACGTGGAGAACACGGTCGGCGCGTCCTGGGCGTGCTTCCAGGGCTGGACCGGCCCCACGCCCTGCGGCAGCGGCAACGCCAGCTCGGGCTGTCCGAACGCCGCGCGGACCGCGTCCGGCTCGATGTGCACGCCGAGGCTCCAGGTGACTTCCTTGCCGTCCTTCTCGCGCGACAACATGCGCGGCGGCGCGATCCAGTCGTCCGCGCGCACCTCGTCGCCCTGCGCCACCGCCCAGTAGAACTCGCCGAGCACGTGGTCGACCTTCGCGTCGCCGCCCTGGAAGTGCTTGAAGCCGTCGCCCTTCAGGTAGGCCATGCCGCCGGCCAGGATCGAGCTGCCCTCGGCCTGCACGTCGCCGCCCGACAGCGGCGTCACGTACACCCAGTGGCCCTTGCTCTCGACCAGCCAGCGGAAGCCGCGGCCCTCGCCGTAGAGCAGCAGCTCCTGCCACGGGTAGCGGGTGCCGTCGACCGTGACGCTGCGGATCATGGCGCCGATCACGGTCCACTCGTGGCCCTCGAACGTGCCCTTGCTGCCGAGCGCGACGTGCGGCTGGAACGGCGGCTTCTGCAGCTTCTTGAGGATCTGCAGGTCGTTGTTGGGGTCGAGCAGCGAGCCGCACCACGGGCAGGCGATGCGCTGCGTCTCCGCGCCGCCGCGCAGCTCGAGCGGGCCGCCGCACTGCGGGCAGGCCAGCGCCTTGCCCGCGGCCTTCGCGCGGCGCTCCTCGCGGTCGGGCAGGCCGCGGAAGCCGAGTTCGTCGAACTGCACCTCGCGCCCGACGTAGAGCGCCTCGGCTTCCTCGCCCTGGCCGTAGTCGAGGGTGGCGAAGGCGCCGCCGGGCCCGACCAGGTCGGCGAAGTGCAGCTCGGCACCGATCGGGGCCGAGAACGGCAGCTCGCCCGCGGCCGCGGCGAAACGCGCGGCGCGCACCTCGGAAACGCGGAACACCCCGGCGGGCCCGAGGTCGACGACCTGGTCGGGCGCGATCGCCGAGAACGAGGGCACCGGCGGCAGCGCGGCCGCGGCCATGTAGTGGTAGCGGCCCTGGGCCTCGGACAGCCACGCCCACGACTCGCCCGGAAACGCCATCAGCCACTCGTCCCAGGTGCCGGCGCCGTGGTCGAGCTGGAGACGTCCGACCAGCTCGAAGGCGGGCGCGCCCTCGTAGCCGCCGCGCACGCCGAGGGCGAGCAGCGAGGGCGTGGGGATCAGGCCGGCGACCTTGCCGTAGTCGGCGAGGTCGGCGCCCGCGCGCGCCACGGCCGAGCCGCAGTGGTCGCAGACCTTGAGCAGCGAGGTGCCGAGCGCGAAGACCACCGGCGCGCCGCAGGACGGGCAGCGTCCCTCGTAGCCGCTCATCGCCCTAGCGCTCCCCGCGCTCCACGAGCCGGACGCGCACCTGCTGGGCGCCCATCGCCGCCGTCAGCCGGTCGGCCCACGGCCACTCCTTCAGCTCGCGGCACGAGTACAGGTTGAAGGCGGCGAACGAGCGCTCGGGGAAGGTGTGGCAGGCGAGGTGCGACTCGGTCAGCAGCACCAGGCCGGTGATGCCGGCTTCGCCGGGGAAGACGTGCCACAGCGGCTCGCCTGCGGTCTTCAGCCCCAGCTCGCGGATCACCCGCGCGAAGAAGTTCTGCAGCTCGGGCAGCGAGCGCAGCGAGGCCGGGTCGCAGCCGTGGGCGTCGACGATCCACTCCGTGCCGAGGCTGACCATCAGATCCGGGTACCCGCCCGGCCGGACCACTCGGGCACGATCGACTGCTCGAGGCCGAGCCGGTCGAGGACGCGAGCGACGGTGTGGTCCACGAGCTCGAGCACGGTCTGGGGGCGGTTGTAGAAGGCGGGCATGGGCGGCAAGAGGATAGCGCCCATCTCGGCGAGTGCGAGCAACTGCTTCAGGTGGCCGACGTGGAGCGGGGTCTCCCGGAACATCACGATCAGCGGCCGGCCCTCCTTCAGCGTGACGTCGCCCGCGCGGGCGATCAGGTTGTCGGAGTGGCAGGACGCCAGCGCCGACATCGTCTTCACGCTGCACGGGGCGACCACCATGCCGAGGGTCCGGAACGAGCCGGAGGCGACCGACGCGCCGATGTCGCGGTTGTCGTGGACGACGTCGGCGAGCGCCTCGACCTGTTGTGGCGTGTAGTCGGTCTCTTCGACCAGGGTGCGCTTCGCCGGCGTCGACAGCACGAGGTGGACCTCGAGATCGCCGCGCGCGCGCAGTTGCTCGAGCAGGCGCACGCCGTAGATCGCGCCGGTCGAGCCCGACATGCCGACGACGACCCGGCGCCGGCTCATTCCTGCCTCGCCAGCGCCCGCCGCGCGGCCGCGGCCCGCTCCGCGTAGGCCGCCTGGTTCTCGACCGCGAAGCGCAGGCCGGCCTGGAGGAAGGCCCCCATTTCGCCGGAGTGCGGCTCGTCGGCCAGCACGTCGATCACCTCGGCCTCGAAGCAGGCGAAACCGGAGCCCGGCGGGGGGGCGGGGGCAGAGGAGCGTCCGTTCGCGACGGAGCCCCCGAGGGCCCGAGCGTCCGGCTCCGCCGGGCGCGAGCCGCCCGAAAACGCGTCGCGCACCCGCAGCTTCACGTAATGCACGCCCTCGGGCTCCACCAGCGCCAGCGAGGCGACGCCCGGTTCGCGCAGGTTGGCAGCCGTGCGGCTGTTGGGCTGCACGGCCAGCCGCAGCGCCCGCGGGTGCAGCGCCAGCACCTCGGCGTCGGCGAGCAGCGCCGGGTGGGGCAGGCCCGCGGCGTCGACCGTCACGATCACCACCACGCGGCCGGGCGGCGGTGTGGTGTCGGGCGAGAAGCGCGTGAGCAGCACCTCCGGGAGGACGGAGCCGAGCGAGCGGGCCATCGCGCGAGTTTACGCGCGCGGCGGGCCGAGTGCTTCGCGCAGCCGCAGCAGCGCCGTGCGCATCCGGGTCTTGATGGTGCCCAGCGGAAGGCCCGTGCGCTCCGCGATCTCGACCTGGGTCAGGCCCTCGTAGTAGGCGAGCTCCAGCGCCCGGCGTTGGGGTGGCGGCAGCGCCTGCAGGGCATCGCGCACGGCGATCGCCTCCGCGGTGCGCGGCATCTCGACCCCGACCGGGATCGCGTCCTCGGGCGCCTCGCGGCGGGCGGCCCGGCGGCGCAGGCGGTCGAGCGAGCGGGAGCGGGCGATCACGGCCAGCCAGCTGGTGACGCTGCCGCGGGCCGGGTCGTAGCGGCCGGCCTGGCGCCAGGCCTGGAGGAAGACCTCCTGCAACACCTCCTCCGCCTCGGCGCGATCGCGCAGGATGCGCAGGCAGAGGGCGTTCACGAGCGAGGCGTGCTGGTCGTAGAGATCCGCCAGCGCGGCCCGGTCGCCCGCCTCGATCCGGCGCAGCAGGTCGGGGGGAAGCATCCGCGGCGGGCATCGTAACCCGCAATCCGCGGCGGCCGTCGGCCGCGTAACCACCCGACGTGAAGCCCTGCCTGCTGCTCAGCCTCTGCCTGCTGCTGCCCCCCGCCGCCCGCGCCCAGGCCCCCGCGTCCGCACCGCCGCCGCCCGGCGCTGGCGGCCCGAATACCAGCGTCCAGGAGCTGTTGCCCGAGATCGGCAAGATCGGCGCCGAGGTCGGCCTCTTCGGCGGCCTCTCCCGGAACCCCTTCGAGATCGGCGACGGCGCCGACTTCGGCGGATTCATCGCGCTGCCGCTGGTCCGCGTCGGCAACGGCAAGCTCTCGTACGAGATCCAGGTCGCGCTGGCGATGGCGACGTCGGAGCCGTTCACGGTCACCGACTCGGTCGCCTTCGTCGCCAACCTGGCCGCCGGGGTCTCGCCCGCCGATGCCCTGGCCGGCCCGCCGCGGGCGCCGTTCCCGGTCGTGCGCACCGTGCGCACGCGGTCGCGGCTGCTGCACCTGTCGCCGTTCGGCCTGCGCTACACGTACATGGGCTCGGAGCGGCTGCGCCCCTACCTCGGTGCGGGCGGCGACATCCTGGTCACGATCACGAGCCAGGACCCGGTGGCGGACGAGTCGCTGATCTTCACCGGCACGGCGCCGTTCGACGCGCCGCTGATCGGCGGCCTGATCGCGCAGGCGCCGGAACTCGCCGCCAGGGGCACGCCGAGCGGGCAGGGCGACATCGCGATCGGCGGCCACGCGATGGCAGGGGTCGAGATCCGGCTGTCGAAGACGGCATCGTTCAACCTCGAGTACCGCTTCACGATCGGCGAAGGGAAGAACGCGACGCTGCACACGGCCACCGCCGGCCTGGGGCTGCACTTCTGATGAAGGTGCTCTCGCGCCGCGCGGCCCTGCGCCTCGCCGCGGCGGGGCCGGCGCTCGCGATCGCAGGCCCGGCGGTCGGAGAGGAGTACGCGAGCGCCGCGGAGGTGTTCGCGGCGATCGACACGCGCGAGGCCGAGGTCGCAGCCCGGCTGCGCGTCCTCGCTCGCGCCGTCCCGGCGGCCACGGCGCTGGCGGAGAGCGTGCTGCGCGACCACGAGCGGTTCCGCGCCGAGCGCGCGAAGCTGCGCCGCCGGCTGCGGCTCGAGCCCGCCCCCGCAGCCTTCCCCGCGCCGGCCGGCGTCGACGCGGACCTGCAGGCCCTGCGCGAGGCGCTCGACCGCCTCGTCTACACCCACGCCGAGGGCCTGCCCGCGGTCCGCGACCCGCACTCGGTACACCAGCTCGCGACCCACATGGTGGAGCACGCGCGGCACCTCACGGTCGTCGACCTGTGGCTGGAGCGGGAGCGTGGCTGAGTCCCGCCGCGACGCGCTGTTCCGGGTCGCGGGCCTCGCGGGCCTCGCGCTGCCGGTGGTGGACCTGCTCGGCGGCGCCGGTGCCCGGGCGTCGGAGCGGCTCGACCTCGAGATCCTCGGCGCGGCGCTGGCGCTCGAGCACCACGCGATCGCGATCTACGAGCACGGCCTCGAGCGCGGGCTGTTCCCGTCCGGCCTGCGTGACTACGCGGTCGAGTTCCGCGGCGACCACCTCGGCCACCGCGACACCCAGGTCGCGCTGATGGAAGAGCGCGGCGGCCGCGCGCCGGCGCCGCAGCGCACGTACCACCTCGAGGGGCTCACGTCGGCGGAGCGCCTGCTGAAGGAGGCGCTCACCATCGAGCGGGTGGCCCAGGACGCCTACCTGCGCCTGATCGGCAACATCCGCACGAGCGACTACCAGCTCGCGGCGGCCTTCATCCTGGTCGACGAGGTCCGCCACGCGACGGTCTGGAAGCGGGCCACGGGCGCCCGCATCTACTAGCGCGTCTCCGCGGGTTCGACGAACGCCGCGAGCCGGCCCAGCGTCTGGCGGCCGCCTTCGGCCGCGTGGAAGACGTCGACCGCCATCCGGTAGGCCTCGTCGTCGGCGAGCACCGCGCGCATGGTCAGCCGCGTGTGGCCACCTTCGTCGACGAAGGTGACGGTGTTGCGGAAGACGGGCGTCGTCAGGTGGTCGTAGACGAGCCGCTCGGGGGCCGCGACCTCGACGTAGACGTTGTGGTTCTTGTAGTCGGTTCCGTCCGGCCCGTGCATGTCGAAGCGCCAGGTGCCTCCCGGCCGCACGTCCATCTCGTAGATGGTCAGGCTGAAGCCGTCGGGGCCGAACCAGCGGCCGATGTGCTCGCGGTCGGTCCAGGCCGCGAACACCAGTTCGCGCGGCGCGCGGATCAGGCGCTCGGTGACGATCGTGCGCTGGGCTTCGGGGGTCGGGGCACTGATCATTTTCGGGCTCTCTTTTCTTTTTCCTGGAGCTGCTGGAGGTAGTCCTCCAGGCGGTCGAGCCGCAGCTCCCACAGCTCCCGGTACTTCTCCAGCCAGTCGGCCACCTCGCGCAGGGGCCTGGGGTTGAGGCGGCAGGGCCGGAACTGCGCCTGGCGGGTCTGGGTCACGAGCCCCGCCCGCTGCAGCACCTTGAGGTGCTTGGTGACGGCGGGTGCGCTGATGTCGAACGGCCGGGCGAGCTCGGCGACGGAGGTCTCGCCCAGCGCCAACCGCGCCAGGATCGCCCGGCGGGTGGGATCGGCGAGTGCAGCCAGCGTGTTGCTCAGAGCATCAGCCGCCATGAATTACACCCATGAGTTAATTAACCTGACGGTAAAGTAAGAAGCCGGGCCTCCGGTGTCAAGGACTTTTCCCGCTGGGTACACTCTGCGTCCCTATGAGCTTCGCGCCCCTCGACATCGCCCATCCCTACCTGCTCTTCCTCGGCGACGCGCCCGACGCGCTGGCGGCCAAGACCGCGCGCGGCGTCGCCCAGTTCCGGCCCGAGTGGTGCCTGGGCCAGTGGCGTCTGCCCGACTGCAAGGCCGACCTCGGGCTGCCCGAGCTGGACGCGGCGGCAGCGGCGGCGCTGGGCGCGAGGACGATGATCGTGGGCGTCGCCAACGCCGGGGGCCTGCTGCCCGAGCACTGGCAGGGCGCGCTGATCGAAGCCCTCGAAAGCGGGATGGACCTGGCCAGCGGCCTGCACGCGAAGCTGACCGACCTGCCCGCGGTGGCCGCGGCCGCGCAGCGGTTGGGCCGCCAGCTCCACGACGTGCGCCACCCGCGCCAGGACTACCCGGTGGGCAAGGGCCGGCTGCGCAGCGGCAAGCGGCTGCTCACGGTCGGCACCGACTGCTCGGTGGGCAAGATGTACACCTCGCTGGCGCTCGAGAAGGAGCTGCGCGCGCGCGGCGTCAAGGCCGACTTCCGGGCGACCGGGCAGACGGGGATCCTGATCGCCGGCTGCGGCGTGTCGGTCGACGCGGTGGTCGCCGACTTCATGTCCGGGGCGATCGAGGCCATCACGCCCGACAACGAGCCCGACCACTGGGACCTGATCGAAGGCCAGGGCTCGCTGTTCCACGCGTCGTACGCGGGCGTCAGCCTGGCGCTGCTGCACGGCTCGGCGCCCGACGCGCTGGTGCTGTGCCACGAGCCGAAACGCCGCCACATGCGCGGCCTGCCGCACTACTCGCTGCCGGGTCTGAAGGAGTGCGCCGAGGCGAACCTCGCGGCCGCCCGCCTCACCAACCGCAACGTGCGCCTCGTCGGCGCGTCCCTCAACACCAGCAACCTCGAGCCGGCGGAGCGCCTCGCGGCGCTCGCGGAAGCGGAGGGCGAGCTGGGCGTGCCCGCCGTCGACCCGCTGGTCACGGGCGCAGCGCGGATCGTGGACGAGCTCTGATCGGCTGGGGCTACCGCTCCTCTGGAAGCGAACTTTCGTGCCAGTGGCGGAGCAGGAAGCGGGAGAGCGCCTGCAGCGCCGCGTAGATCGCGATGCCGGTCAGCGAGAGCAGCAGCAGCGCCGCGAACATCTTCGGGATCTGCAGCCGGTAGCCCGCTTCCAGCAGGCGGAACGCGAGGCCCGTCTCCGCGCCGCCGGTGCCGGCCACGAATTCCGCCACCACGGCACCGATCAGCGCCAGGCCGCCGCTGATGCGCAGGCCCGCCAGGAAGTGGGGCAGCGCGGCCGGCAGCCGCAGGCGCCGCAGCGTCTGCCAGCGCGACGCGCCGTAGAGCGCGAACAGGTCGACCAGGTTGCGGTCGGCGCTGGCCAGGCCCAGCGCCGTGTTCGAGACGATCGGGAAGAACGCGACCAGCCACGCGCAGACGAGCAGGGCGCTGGCCGGGTCGTTCACCCAGATGATGATCAGCGGTGCGATCGACACGATCGGCGTCACCTGCAGCGCCACCGCGTAGGGGAACAGGCTGCGTTCGATCCAGCGCGACCAGGTGAGGGCGATCGCCAGCGCGACGCCCGACACCGTCGCCAGCGCCAGCGCCAGCAGCGTGATCTTCAGCGTGAAGGCGAGCGAGCCCAGCAAGCTGGGCCCGTCGTCGCGCAGCGCCTTCAAGACCAGCAGCGGCCCGGGCAGCACGTAGGGCGGGATCGCCTGGACGCGGACCAGCGCCTCCCACGCGCCGAGGAAGACGACGCCCACCAGCAGTGGCGACAGGCGCAAGGCGACGGCGCGCGCGCGGCTCATGCCGCCATCGCCTCGGACAGCCGGGCCGAGAGCGCCCTGCACGCCGCGTTGTACGCGGGCGTCGTGCGCAGCTCGGGGCCGCGCGCGGCGGGCAGCTCGACCGCGACGTCGGCGTGCACGCGGCCGGGCCGCGGCCGCAGCACGACCACCCGGTTCGACAGCCAGGCCGACTCGAACACGCTGTGGGTCACGAACAGCACCGTCAGCCCGCCCTCGGCCCACAACTCGCGCAGGTCCTCGTTCAGGCGCAGGCGGGTGATCTCGTCGAGCGCCGCGAACGGCTCGTCGAGCAGCAGCAGCCGCGGCTCCGTGACCAACGCGCGGGCCAGCGACACGCGCATCCGCATCCCGCCCGACAGCTCGCGCGGCCAGGCGCCTTCGAACCCGCCCAGCCCGACGCGACGCAACGCCTCGCGGGCGCGGGCCCGGGCGTGGTCGGCGGTCACGCCGGCCAGTCGCAGCGGCAGCGCCGCGTTGTCGACCGCCGTCGCCCACGGCATCAACGTGGGGTCCTGGAACACGAATCCCACATGGCCGGAAGGGCCGGGCGTGACGGCACGCTCGAGCGAGCCGGTCGAAGGAGAGTCGAGGCCCGCGACCAACCGCAGCAGCGTGCTCTTGCCGCAGCCCGAGGGCCCGAGCAGGCTGACGAACTCGCCGGCCGCGACCTCGAGGTCGATGCCGGAGAGCGCCTCGGTGCCGTTGCGGAAGCGCTTGCCGACGCCGGTGAGCCGGAGCACGGCTACTTCTGCGGCGTCAGCCCGAGTTTGCGGTTCACGAAGCGCAGCGTGAACGCCTGCTTCCAGTCGAGGTCCGTCGGGTACAGGCCCTGGCCCGCCATCAGCTCGAAGAACTCCTCCCACCGCGTCTCGGTCATCGCGCCGACGCCGAGCGCCTTCGCGTCGCCGGAGTCGACGATGCCGTGGGCCTTCAGCTTGTCGCGCCCGTAGGTCAGCAGCTCGTCGGTCATGTCCGGGTTGTCGCGCTTGATCAGCGCGTTGGCCGGCCCGGGGTCGCCGTTCAGGTAGGAGACCCAGCCGAGGATGCTGGCGTCGACGAAGGCCTGCACGACCTCCGGCTTCTCGTCCGCCAGCTTGCGCGACGTCTGCAGCACGGCGGCGTAGCTCGTGTAGCCGCGGTCGGCGAGCAGGTGCACGACCGGCGTCGCGCCCGCCTTCTGCACGGTCAGTGGCTCGCTGGTCAGGTAGCCCTGTTGCACGGCCTGCTTGTCGGCGAGGAACGGCGCGGGGTTGAAGGTGTAGGGCCGGATCTGGGCGTCGGCATAGCCGAAGCGGGCCTTGAGGAACAACCACGAGCCGATCCGGGTGTCGCTGCCGATCATGATCGGCTTGCCCTTCAGCGCCTCCAGCGAGTCGTTGCCCTGACCTGCGTGGGCGATCAGCACCTGCGGGTCCTTCTGGAACAGCGCCGCGACCGCGACCATCGGGATCGACTCGCGCACGAAGTTCAGCGGGATGAAGCTGTTCGACGCCATGTTCACGTCCAGCTTGCCGGCCGCCAGCAACTGCGCGTGGTTCACCTGCGGCCCGCCCTGGCGGATCGTGACCTCGAGCCCGCGCTGCGCGTACAGCCCGGTCGCCAGCGCCTGGTAGAAGCCGCCGTGCTCGGCCTGGGCCTTCCAGTCGGTGCCGAACGAGAGCTTGACCGGGGCCTGGGCCAGGGCCGGGAGGGAGAGGGCGAGCAGGGCAGCCGCGTGAAGAAGGGGCTTCATGCGGCTAGTCTAGACGCAGTTTCCGCGGCAATCCGCGGGCCCGCCGCCGGGCGTACTGACGGCGAACCGGAGGAATCGTTGAGGGGGCACTGGCGGGGAATCGAGCACGCGCTGGCGCTGGGACTGCCTCCCGCGCTGCCTCTCGCTGCGTCGCGCGAGCGTCTGCTGCGGCTCGCGCAGGCCCCGCGCTCGGTCGCCCTGCTGCCGCGGGCGGGCTGGAGCGAGTGGGCGCCGGGCCTCGACGCCCTCGTGGTCTCGGAGGAACCCGACGCGGGCGTGCGCTCGGTGCTCGTGCGCGGCCGCCCGGGCGTGATCGTGCCGCGCCACCGCCACCTCGGCGACGAGGACATCCTGGTCCTCGCGGGGGAGTTGCGCGACGGTCGCGCGGTGTACGGCCCCGGCGAGCTCTGCCACAGCGCGACGGGCTCGGTCCACTCGGAAGAAGTCGTGGGCGACGCGGAGTGCGTCTGCTTCGTCGTCTACTACGGCGGCCACGAGCCGGCCTAGAACGGCAACTTCACCGGCTCGGTGGCGAGGTACGGCTTCAGGCTCTGGTACCAGAGGGCGTAACCGTCTCCGTTGAGGTGGATGCCGTCGGGGGTCAGCTCCGGACGCAGTTGGCCGGCGCCGTCGGTGAGGTGGGCCAGGTCGATGAAGACGAAGCCTTCCGTCGTCGCCTGTCCGGCCAGGAAACGATTCAGTGCCCCCACCTGCTCGTTGAACTCCGCGCTGGCGGTCAGCCGGCCCAGGCGGTCGACCGTCGGCAGCACGCTCTGCACGTGGACCTGCGTCTCCGGAGTGTGCTGGCGGAGCATGCGGATGATCCGCAGGTGGTTGGCCTGCAGCTCCGCGATCGGGACCTGCGCGAGGATGTCGTTGATGCCGATCATGACGAACACCTGCCGCGGGCGGCAGGTGACCACGCTGGCCAGGCGCATGAAGACGCCCGAGGAATAGTCCCCGGAAATCCCCATGTTGACGACCCTGGCAGGGCCGGGCCAGTGCGGGCGGAAGAAGGCGGTCAGGCTGTCGCCGATCAGCACTGCGGCGGTGCCGGGCAGGCACTCGGCGGCCTGCTCGAAGCGCAGCCGGTGCCAGCGCTCCTTCTCGAAGTAGCGGGCGAGCAGGGCCTGTCGGCGCGCGTTGACGAAGGCCTGGTAGGAGGTCTGGCCCTCCAGGCAGAAGAGCAGGACGACGAACACGAGCAGCGCTCTCCACACGCGGTGCTTCAGGCCGCCCCACATGCGCGCCAAGATACCGATCACACGTGGGCGAAGTCGAGCGGCAGCCCGTCGCTCGGGAACTGGATCGGCACCTGGCAGCTCGGAGCGGTCCAGCCCGGGATCGTTTTCCAGTGCAGGGCGGTCAGCAGGTGGTGGGCCACCAGCTTGACCTGGATTTCCGCGAAGAACATGCCGAGGCAGACGTGGACGCCGCCGCCGAACGGGATCCAGGAAAACGGCACGCGCCGGTCCTCCGCCCGCGCTTCCGAGAAGCGATCCGGATCGAAGGCCTCGGGGTTCGTCCACAGCTCCGGCATGCGGTGGGTGAATGCGGTCGAGATGCCGACGTTGACGCCCGCGGGAATGCGCCAGCCCGCGAACTCCACCGGCTCCAGCGTGCGGCGAGGGACCAGCACCAAGGGCGGGTGCAGGCGCAGCGTCTCCTTGATCGCCTGGCCGAGCAGCGGCAGCTCGCGCAGGCGCTCGAGGCTGATGGCGCCGCCGCGCGCGAAGGCCCGGCTCTCCTCGCGCAGCCGCTCCTGCCACGCCGGGGCCAGCGCCAGCTCGCGCAGCAGCGACGACAGCGTGCTGGTCGTGGTGTCGTGGGCCGCCATCAGGAAGAAGACCATGTGGTCCACGATCTCGGCGTCCTGCAGGCGCTCGCCGTCATCGGAGACGGCGCTGCACAGCCGGCCCAGCAGGTCGGTGCCGGGGGAGTCGCGGCGCGTCTGCACGAGGTCGGCGAAGAAGGCCGCCAGCTCGCGGCGCGAGGCGAGGCCGCGGGCGTACGCGAAGCCGGGCACGGCGCGCCGCAGCAGCGCGGTCGAGGCGCGGACCACCGCAGCGAAGTGGGCGTTCAGGGCCGCGATCTCGTCCTGCAGGGTGAGGCCGCAGAAGACGCGGGCCGCGAGATCGAGCAGGAACGCCTTCAGCCGCGGGTGGGTGGCGACCCGGCCCGTGGGCCACGCCTGCGCCAGCGCGGCGACCCGCGGCCGCATCGGCTCCAGGTAGCCGGCCAGGGCGTCGCGCTGGAAGGCCGTCTGCAGGATGCGGCGGTGGTGGCGGTGGTCGTCGGCGTCGCGCAGCATCAGCCCGCGCGGGAACAGCTTGCCGAGCGACCAGTCCCAGCCGAGGCGACTCGACAGCGAGCCGGCGGCGTCGGCGAGCAGGAAGCGGTTGGCCTCCGGCCCCAGCAGCGCCACGGTCTCCATGCCGATCACGCGGTTCTTGTAGACGGGGCCGAACTCCGCGTGCTGGCGGCGGGTGAGGCCGAGGTAGTCGCGGTAGAAAGCGAGCGTCTGCCCCAGGTACGGCGGGCCGAGCCGGCCCGGCACGCGCGCGAAGAAGGCGGCGATGGCGGCGGGGTCGGGCTCGGGCAGGGCGGCCACGGGCGTGGATCATAGCGGGCCGCGCGAAGGCTAGAATCCCGGCTTCCCTCCGGGAACCCCGATGACCACCTATCGCATCAAAGTCCGCGTCACGCAGGAGGAGCACCCGCGCACGCAGGTGCTCGAGTTCGATCACGCGCCGCTGGCGATCGGGGCGCTGCCGCGCAACGACATCGTCCTCGACGACGAGCGGGTCAGCGGCGATCACGCGATCGTCACCGTCTCGCGGCGAGCGCTGCTGCTGGAGGACATCAGCCGCAACGGCACGTTCGTCGGTGGCAAGAAGGTGCAGAGCCTCAAGCTGCGCGCGGGCGAGGAGGTCGTGATCAAGCCGTACCGGCTGGCCTTCGAGCTGGAGCTGCTGGCCGTCGACCGCTCGACCCTGACCGAGAAGCCGCCGGCGGGCCCGCGGGTCGACGCGATGCTGACGGTGATCGACGGGCCCACCGACGTGCTGCGCAAGGCCTTCACGGTGACCGGCGAGCGGATGCGGATCGGCCGAGCGCCCGACGCCGATGCCCCGATCCCGGAGCCCACGCTGTCTCGGCTCCACGCCGAGGTCGTGCGGGTGGCGCCCGGCCGCTTCGTCGTGCGCGACCTGAAGAGCGCCAACGGCACCTTCGTCAACGGCGAGAAGACCCGCTTCTCGCCGCTGCGAGCGGGCGACCGGGTGACGCTCGGCGATCGCGTCACGCTGGCCTTCTCGCTGGAGGCGTCGCCCGCGCCACCCGCCGAACCGGCCGTCCCCGCCAAGCCGTCCGCGTAGAATCCCCCCCAGAGACAGGGGAGGTCGACATGGACGCGCGCTTCGGGGAGTTCCTCAAGGCCGAGCTGGCCCAGATCCGCGAGCAGGGGCTCTACAAGGAGGAGTGGCCGATCCTCGGCCACCAGGGCGCGTCGATCCGGGTCGAGGGCCGCGCCGAGCCGGTGCTCAACTTCTGCGCGAACAACTACCTCGGCCTCTCGGGTCACCCCGAGCTGCTGACCGCGGCCCACGAGACGCTGACGGCCCACGGCTACGGGATGTCGAGCGTGCGCTTCATCTGCGGCACCCAGGACATCCACCGCCTTCTGGAGAAGAAGGTCGCGGCCTTCCTCGGCTTCGACGACGCGATCCTCTACGCCGCCTGCTTCGACGCCAATGGCGGTGTGTTCGAGCCGCTGCTGGGCGCGGACGACGCGATCCTGACAGACAAGCTGAACCACGCCTCGATCATCGACGGCGTGCGGCTGTGCAAGGCGAAGCGCTTCCTGTACGAGCACATGGACCTGGCCGACCTGGAAGCCAAGCTGAAGGAAGCGCAGTCGTGCCGCTTCCGGATGATCGTCACCGACGGCGTGTTCTCGATGGACGGCGACATCGCTCCCCTGAAGGCGATCGCCGACCTCGCCGACCGCTACCAGGCGCTGCTGCTGGTCGACGACTCGCACGCGACCGGCTTCATGGGCAAGACCGGCCGCGGCACGCCCGAGCACTGTGGCGTGCAGGGCCGCGTCGACCTGGTGACGACCACGTTCGGCAAGGCGCTGGGCGGCGCGTCGGGCGGCTGTGTCGCGGGCTCGGCCGAGATCGTCGGCCTGCTGCGCCAGCGCAGCCGGCCGTACCTGTTCTCGAACACCGTGCCGCCGGTCGTCGTCGGCGCGACGCTGCGGGCGCTGGAGCTGCTGACGGCGTCGACCGAGTTGCGCGACCGGCTGGAGGCGAGCACGAAGCGCTTCCGCGAGGCGATGACCGCTGCGGGCTTCGAGATCCGCCCCGGCGTGCACCCGATCGTGCCGATCATGTTCTCGCGCTTCGCGCCGGAGGACGCGCCGCTGGCCCAGCGCTTCGCCCGCGCCCTGCTCGACGAGGGCATCTACGTGAAGGGCTTCTTCTTCCCGGTGGTGCCCAGGGGACTGTCGCGGATCCGCGTCCAGATCTCGGCCGGCCACACCACGGAGCAGGTCGACAAGGCCGTCGCGGCCTTCACGAAGGTCGGCAAGCAGTTGGGCGTTCTGAAGTAGTCGGCGCCCGCTACAGCCTCTCCAGCAGATCCGCGGTCAGCGCCACCCGTTCCGGCAGCGACGGCAGCAGCACGTGCTCGTGGACCGCGTGGGCGCCGTCGCCGTCGGGCCCCAGGCCGTCGAGCGTCGGCAGGCCCAGCGCCGACGCGAACGAGGCCTCGCTGGCGCCGCCGGTGACGACTTCCGACAGCGGCAGGCCCAGCTCGTCCGCCGCGGCCTTCGCTTCCGCGTAGACCGAGAGCGTGCGCTCGTTGCGCTCCAGCGGCGGGTAGCTCATGCCGCCCTCGACCTCGAGCCGGACGCCCTTGACGTGCGGCTGCAGACCGCGCACGGCGGCCTCGACGCGACGGCCCTCGTCGAGCGTCGGGTAGCGGAAGTCCATCTCCAGCTCGGCGAGCGCCGGGACCACGTTGGTGCGGGTGCCGCCGCGGATCACGCCGACGTTGACGCTGGTGCCGCGCGCCGCGTCCGTCAGCGGCTGCACGGCCAGCGCCTGGTGGGCCAGCTCGACGATCGCGTTGGCGCCCAGCGCGAGGTCCGCGCCCGCGTGGGAGGAGATGCCGTGCGCCCGCACCAGGAACTGGCCCGAGCCCTTGCGGCCGGTCTTGACCGCGCCGCCCGGGAACGCGGGCTCGAAGTCGAGGCACGCGGAGCAGCCGCGCATCTCGTCCTCCATCGCCTTGCGGTACGGCGTGTTGTCGACCTCCTCGAGCGGCGTGAAGTAGACCGTGACCGGCGGCAGCGCCCCGCGCTCCGCGAGCGCGCGCAGCGCGAACAGCACGACCACCAGCCCGCCCTTCATGTCGTAGCTGCCCGGTGCCGTCATCCGGTCGCCGTCGATCCGCACCGGGCGCGCGGCCAGCGTGCCCTTCGGCCACACGGTGTCGAGATGTCCGAGCAGCATCACCGGCTTCGCGTCGCCGTGGCCGGCGCGATTCTTCGCGCGCAGCACCGGGCCCGCGCCGGCCACCGCGACCAGCTCGCTGGCGAGGCCCAGCGCGTCGAACTGCGGGGCGAGGAAGCGGGCGGCGGCCTCGACCCCGGCGGGGTCCGTCGACGGCGACTCGATCTCGCACAGCGCCTTCAGGCACTGCGACATGTCGTGGGCGCGGGCGCGCTCCTTCTGCAGCAGCTCGTTCATGGCCCGCGCATTCTAGGTCCTGGGGACGGGGCCCACGGGAGACGGGTCAGGACCGCTCGAGGCCGCGAGGCGGAGCGTGCGCAGGCCGGCGACGCCGGCCACCGCGACGAGCATCCCGAGCGGCACGGCGATCGCGGCCAGCGGGGTGCCCGTGCGCGCCGCGGCCAGCCACCACACGAGCGGGAGGTACGTGCCGTCGCCCGCCGGGAAGTAGTGGGCCTCGCTGGCCCAGAAGCCGAGCATCCCCCACGCCAGCGCGGCGACCAGCAGCAGCAGGGCGGCGACGAGGCCGGGCCGCAGGCGCTCCCAGCCGAACGCGAGTGCCGGCAACGCCGCCAGCCACACGACCGCCAGCCGCCGCCCGGGCTCCTGGCCGGTCGGCTGCGAGAGCACCGCGAAAAGGCCGACGTGCAGGACGAGCAGCAACGCGGGCAGCGCCAGCGCGCGCCGCCTGGCGCCGACACCGCAGGCCACCAGCGGCAGCAGCACGATCGGCGCGAGGCGGATGCTCTCCGTGAGGTAGTAGACCGCGGCGCCCACCGGGTCGCGGCCGAGGTACTGGCGGCCGCCCGCCGCGCCGCCATAGCCGCCGGCCAGTGCCTGCCCGTGGCTGGCCGCGTTCCAGGCCAGGAGCGCAGCGAAAGAGACGACCAGCGCGGGTAGCGCGTTTCGCGGCGCGAACCAGCGGTCCGCCGAGCCCTCGACGAGGCTCGCGCAGGCGAGCGCCGCGGCGAGCACCACGCCGGTCGGGTGCACCCACGGCAGCGCCGCGCAGGCGAGTGCCAGGCCGAGCTTGTTGCGGCGCTCGTGGGCGAACAGGCCGGCCGCGAAAGCGGCGCCCAGCACGGGCTCGGAACCCGCGTGGCGAGCGACCTGCCAGACGGGCCAGGCCGTCCCGACGAGCGCGATGGCGGCGGCGACGCCCGCGACGGGGGTTTGGGGGCGGAGGAGTTCCGTTTGCGACGTAGCCCCCATGGGACCGGCGCCGGGTTCACCCCGGCGTCGGAACCGACGGGGGCTTGGGGGCGGAGGAGCGTCCGTTTGCGACGTAGCCCCCATGGGACCGGCACCCGGCTTCGCCGGGTGTCGGAACCCGACTGTGCCCCCACGCAGGAGCGCGACGCGGGCGAGCAGGGCCAGCGCCAGCAGCACCCAGGCATGGCCGGCCGCTGCCGCCAGCGGGCCGAAGTCGGTGGGCAGGGCGAGGCCGAGCGCGGCATCCGCGGCCACGAACGGGAGGTAGGCGACCGCGGTCCCGGGGTACAGCCGCGAGCGCGACTCGTGGTCCGTGCGCACCGGCCAGTAAGGCAGCTCCGGGATCGACTCGCCCGGCCCGCCGAGCACGACGGTGCCCCGGGTCAACAACCGTCGCGCCTGCGTCAACTGTTCGGCGTGATCGCTCGCCACCCAGGTGCCCGCGGTCGTGGCGGCGTGCAGGGCCGCGACCAGGAGCAGGGGAGCCCACGGCAGGCGCATGTCGGTGATTGTCGACGTTTTTTGACTGGGCACGGGGAATCGGGCAGAAAGGAGCGACGATCTCCTTCGTCATGAGCTGCCTCGACATGCCGCTTCGATCCGCTCGTCACCGCTGGCTGGGCCCCGTGCTGGCGCTCGTCGCCACTTGTGGTGCACCGGCGCCGGCCGCCGCGGGCGAACTCCGCCTCGAGGCCGTGCTCGTCGGGCGCCTCGGCTCGGTCGAGGCGGGGCGCTCGTGGCTGGAGGGCGGTTTCGGTCGGCTCGCCGAGAGCGGGACCCCGGGCGGCGAGGCCGAGGTCTTCGGCCGCGGCCAGGCCCATCTCGGGTTGGACTGGCGCCCGTCCGAGATCTTCCGCGTCCACGTGCACGGGCTGGCGCGCGCCCAGCCCGACGCCGTGCGCACGGCGGACGCCGGCCTCGTCGAGGCCTTCGCGGCGTGGACGCCGCAGCCCTCGCCGGCGGTCACGCTGCGCTTCAAGGGCGGCCTGTTCTTCCCCCAGACCTCGCGCGAGAACGTCGACCCGCTGTGGCAGTCGCGCTACACGCTCACGTACTCGGCGCTCAACTCCTGGATCGGCGAGGAGGTGCGGCTCGTGGGCGTCGAGGCCGGCTTCGCCCTGCACGACGTCGCCGGCGGCGAGCTGGAGATGGCGGCGGCGGTGTTCGGCGGCAACGACTCCGCGGGCGCGCTGCTCTCGTGGCGGGGCTGGGCTGTCGGCGACCACCTCGTGGGCGCGGGCGAGACGCTGCCGCTGCCGCCGCTGCGCACGCTGGCCGGCGGTGGGGCGTTCGCGGCCCAGCGCGACGGCGGCACCCAGCCGGTCGAAGAGCTCGACGACCAGCCCGGCTACCTCGTGCGAGCGCGCTGGGACCGGCCGGGCGCGCTGCTGCTGCAGGGATCGTTCCACGACAACCGCGGCGACCGCGGGCTCCACCGCGGCCAGTACGCGTGGCGCACGTACTGGTGGCAGGCGGGGCTGGAGCTGCGGCTGGGCCCGCAGGTGCGGCTGATCGCGGAGGGCGCCACGGGAGAGACGGGGATGGGGCTCCGCTCGGGCCCCCACGTCGACGTCGACTACCGCACGGCCTACGCGCTCGCCACCTGGGGCAGCGAGCGCTTCCGCCTCTCGGCCCGCTACGACGTGTTCGAGAGCGAGGACCGCGACGGCGTCGAGGAGCCAGGCGACGAGAGCGGCCACGGCTGGACGCTGGCTGCGCTCTGGAGCCCGTGGCCGCACGCCCGCGTCGGCCTCGAGTGGCTCGACGTCGACGGCGATCGCCCGGCCGCCGCCGACTCGGGTTACGCCCCGGAGGCGGGCGGCCGCAAGCTGACCCTGGAGCTGAGGTTGTCTTTCTAAGGGGCCGTCGGCCGGGCCGAGGCGTACAATCCCGCCAGATCTACCAAGGAGGGCCACGTGCTTCGTTCCAGGGGCATGTTGATCGGCGGCGTCCTCGCCGGCGTCTTCGCCTCGAATGCTCTCGCGCAGAGCGATCAGGAGATCAACGCCAGCGTCAAGTTCAACTACGCACCGCCCGGCGCCCGCAGCATGGCGATGGGAGGCGCGTTCCTCGGTCTCGCGGACGATGCCACCGCGGCATACGCCAACCCGGCCGGGCTGACGGCACTCACCCGACCCGAGCTCTCGTTCGAGGGCCGGATGTCGAACTTCAAGAGCGTGTTCACCGATCGCGGGTCGGAGCCGCCGCGGACGCCCTCGGGCCAGGGGATCGACAACATCGCCGGTCTCGAGGACGGCAACCTGGAGGACTCGGTCGGCAGCCCGGCCTTCGCCAGCTTCGTCTACCCGAAGGGCAGGATCGCGATCGCGCTGTACCGCCACGAGCTCGTCAACTACGTCGCGAGGGTCGAGAGCTTCGGGCCCTACTCGGTGCGCAACACGCGCTTCTTCCCGGCGATCGGCGAACTCGAACTCGGGCTCACGACCTACGGGTTCGCCTTCGCGTTCAAGGCCTCGGACCAGCTCTCGATCGGTGCCGGCGCCTCGCTGGTCCAACTCGACCTGTCGTCGCTGACCGACCGGCACGCCATCGGCAATCCGTCCGCGACGGCTGTCGGGGGCTTCTACGGTCCGCCCGACACGGCCGCATCGAACGTGATCAACACCCAGACCCAGGCGGGCGATGGCGACGCCTGGGCCTTCAACGTCGGCATCCTGTTCAAGCCCAACGACAAGGTGCAGGTCGGCGCCGTCTACCGGCAGGGCGCCGACTTCGAGGGCGACGTCGCGCTCGCCAACCGGCCCGGGCCGCAGACCTCGTTCACCCCGATCGAGGCGACCAGCGGCTTCAAGGTGCCGGACGCCTTCGGCGGCGGCCTCGTCGTCCGGCCCAACGACCGGCTGACGCTGGCGGCCGACGTGATGCAGGTGCTCAACTCGCAGCGGCTCGACTACTTCGAGACCGTCTTCGGCTCGGACATCTTCGTCGAGGACTACGCGGTCGACGACGGCACCGAGGTGCACGTCGGCCTCGAGTACGTCTTCGCGGGCATGAGCCGGCCGGTCGCCCTGCGCGCCGGCGCCTGGCTCGAGCCCGACAGCCGCATTCGCTACATCGGCGACCCGAACCAGAGCGGCAGCGATTCCGTGCAGTTCCGCGCTGGAGAGGACGAGTGGCACGTCGCGTTCGGCCTGGGCTGGGTGCTCAGCCCGAAGTTCCAGATCGATGCGGCCGGTGACATCGCCGACCGCACCAAGGTCGGAACCGTGTCGGCGGTGGTGCGCTTCTAGCTCCCGGTACGCGGTCCCGGCCGCTGGCCGGGACCGCGGCGTTCAGGGCCGCGTCGATTCGAAGAAGCGGACGAAGCGCGGCGAGAACGCGCGTGTGTCGGGCGTGAGCGTCGGCGCCAGCGTCCGGCAGCGGCGGACGTCCTCGCCGGCCTGCTGGAGCAGCGACTCGGGCTGGCCGCCCAGCGCGTGCAGCGAGAAGCGTGCGCTGGCCCGCAGCAAGTGGGCCTGCGCTCGCGACTGCGCGGTCCAGCCGGGATCGGGCTCGAGGTCCACGATCGCCTCGCGGTGACGCCCCGCGAAGTGGGCCCGCGCGCCTGCGAGCAGCCGCGGCTCGGGAGCACGACGCACGGGCGTCAGCGCGGGGGGCCGGGTGGCTGCCGCCGCGGCGGTGGCGGCGGGCGTCGCCGCGGGCGCCGTGGGCCGCGGCGTCGGAGCCGGCGTGGCCGGTGTCGCCGTGGCCCTGGGCAGCGCGGTCGCGCTGGGCATCGGCGTCGGCCGCGGTGGCACGGCGGCCGCGACCGTCGTCGGCGGGGTCGCGGGGGTGGCGGTCGAGGCCAGTTGCTCGCGGCACTGGTCGCGCAACTGCTCGAGCGTCCGCGCCTCCTTGGTCTTCGCCACCGCGCCCTGCGCTTCCGACTGCTTCCACGAGGAGAGCGCGCTGCTGCAGTCGCCGCGGTTGAAGGCGGCCAGACCGAGGTAGAAGTGGGGCAGGTACGGAGCGAACCGCATCCCGTACAACTTGACCTGGCCGCCCTCCCTCGGGTTCTCGTCGAGCGCCTGCTGCATGAACCGCGTGACCTCGGCCCAGCGCTTCTCTTCCACGGCCGTCATGCCGCGGCGGAAGGCGTCGGCGTAATCCGCGCGCGCGGCTGCGGCCGGTCCGAGACCGACCACCAGCGCCAGCGCGAGGATCACCCTGGCCCGCGAGGGGCGGGACACGGCGCGCCCGTCGCTAGTAGCCGGTGCGAGCAAGGTAGTCCTCGGCGTCGATCGGTTCGAAGGTGAAGGCGACCAGCGCGCGGCCGTCGGCCGTGACGGTCGCGCTCAACGTGCGGCTGCCCGCGGCCGACCGCACCTTCACGCTGTAGCGGCCTGTCGGCACCTGGAGCGTCAACGGCGTCTGGCGCTGCTCGGGCAGCGAGGCCGGTTGGCCATTCCCGTCGAGCACGGCCTCCACCTCGCCCCACGGCTGGGCGTCGATCGCCAGCAGGCCCGTGGCGCGCGGCCGGGTCACGACGACCGCGTCCGCTTCCGGCGTCGGCGTCGCCGTCGGCGCGGGCGGCTCGGGGGCGACGGTCGTCGTCGGCACGGGCCCGGCGGGAGGCGCCGTCCGCAGGTTCCAGCCGACGGCGACGATCACGGCCATCAGCACCAGTGCCGCCGCGGCCAGTGCGACGGTGATCAGGTGTCGGCCCGACGTGGAGGCCGGCCGCGGCGACGCGGCGTGGGGCGGCGCGACGAGCGGTGGCGGCGCCGGCGGCGCGGACCGCTCGAGCTCGCGCTCCCGCGCGCGCCGGGCTGTCTCCAGAGCGGCGCGCACCTCGCCATCCTGCGGCGCGAGCCGGGCGGCCTGCTCGAGCGATGCGACCGCCTGATCGGCGTGGCCGCTGGCCACCAGTCCCCGCGCCTGGACCAGCGCTTCGCGGGCCTGCGCGGCGCGCCGCTGCTCCTGGAGCCCGGCCAGCCGGCTGCGGGCGGCGAGCAGCGGCGGCTGCGGGCCGAGTCGTTCGATCGCCTGCGCCAGCAGCTCCGACGAGCGATCCAGTTCGCCCGCGGCCATCAGCGCCTGGACCTGGACCGTGATGTCGTGGGTGGCGTCGGGCCGCGGCGCCGGGGTCGGCGAGGGGACGCTCGGCCGGGGCGCCGGGGTCCCGGTCGTCACGGGCGCGCGCGGCGGCGGAGCGAGCGGTGGTGGTGGCGGCGGTGGCGGCGGCACCGGTGGCAGCGACGGTCGCGCCGGCGAGACGGCGGCCGGTGCGCGCTCCACCCGGGTCAGCGCCGCCTGCATCGCCTGGGCCACCGCAGCCGCCGACGGGAAACGCTCGTCGGGCCGCTTGGCCAGCAGCTTGCCGAGGACGGGCAGCATCGCGGGCGGGATGCCCGCCGCCCCGGGGCCCTCCAGCGGTGGCGGGTCGCTGATGTGCATCAGGATCACGGCGATCGGCGTGTCGGCGCGGAACGGGGTGTGGCCCGTGAACACCTCGTACAGCACGACGCCCAGCGAGTAGAGGTCGCTGCGGAAGTCGATCTTCTGGCCCCGGCCCTGCTCCGGGCTCATGTAGTCCGGCGTGCCGATCACCTGCCCGGTCGCCGTCGCGGAGGTCTGCGCCTCCATGTCCTTGGCGATCCCGAAGTCCATGACCCGGATCACGCCGTTGCTGTCGAGCATCAGGTTGGACGTCTTCAGGTCGCGGTGGATGATCCCCGCCTCGTGGATCGCGTGCAGGCCCTCGGCGATCTGCAGGCCGATGCCGATCGCCTCGCGGGCCGGCAGGCCGGGCCCGCCGCGCACGACGTGCTTGAGGTCGGTGCCCTCGACCAGCTCCATCGTGATGTAGCGCAGCCCGACCTGGTCGGTGTAGTCGTAGATCCGGCACACGTTGCGGTGCTGGACGCGCCGGGCCAGCTTGATCTCGGTCTTGAACCGGCGGGCGACGTCGTCGTCGACGTCGGGGCGCAGGACCTTGATCGCGATCTCTTCCTGCAGCACGCGGTCGAAGGCGCGGAACACCGTGCCCATCCCGCCCTGGCCCATCCGCTCGCGGATGTCGTAGCGCCCGGCGAGCACCGAGCCGAGATGCAGTTGCACGGACTCCATCACGTAGCCGCACGAGAAACAGGATCTCGTGCCCTCCGCGAAGGCCGCCCCGCAGGCGGGACAGTTGGAGTGCGTGGCCATGTTCCGCGAAGCATAGCCCCCGGCACGCGCGGCCGCCCGCGATCAGGCCGGGCGACCCTCCTTCTGGCGCTCGAAGTCGATCTGGGCAGCGACCCTGGCGATGCGGTCGGCGAACACCACGCCGAGGTCGTCCTTGCGGCTGATCGTGATCAGCCGCCGCACGGCCTCGGTCTCGTTCTTCGCGATCTCGATCTGCTCCGGCTTCAGGCCGTGCTTGACCAGCGCCTCCCGCAGGTGTCCCGCCACCTCGCCCGGGGCGCGCCCGCGCAGGTCCTCGTCGTCGCGCAGGATCACGTGGTCGAAGTGCGGCGCCGCCGCCGCGGCCATCGCCACGTAGTCCTCGTCGCGGCGGTCGCCCGGGGCGTTCAGCACGCACGTCACGCGCGCGCCCGGCTTGCGCAGCGAGGCCAGGAACGGGCCGACGAAGTTCATGCCGTGGGCGTTGTGGCAGTAGTCGATCATCAGCCTGAAGTCGCGGAACTCGTAGATGTTGGCGCGGCCCGGGGCCTGGAACGGGGTGGGGTGGAAGGTGGTCAGGCCGCCGCGGATGTCGTCGAGCTCGATGCCCGCGCAGAACGCCGCCAGCGCTGCGGCCAGCGCGTTCGCGATGTTGTGGCGGGCCTTGCCGTCGAACGTGACGGGCACCTGCCGGGCGTGGACCAGCGGGATGCGCAGCGTGGAGCGGTACAGGCACAGCGTGTCGTGGCGATCCATCACCGCGCCCATGCCGCCGGCGGCGACGTGGGCGCGGAACAGCTCGTTCTGCGGGTCGAGCGAGAAGAGAGCCACCCTGGCCTTGGTGCGCCCGGCCATGTACGAGCAGAAGCGGTCCTCCGCGTTGAGCACCGCGTGGCCCTCGGGGAAGACGCGCTCGATCACCAGCGCCTTGGCCTTGGCGAGGTCGTCGAGGGTGTCCATGTCGCGCAGGCCGAGGTGGTCCTCGGCGATGTTGGTGACGACGCCGACGTTGGCCCAGTCGTAGCCGAGGCCGAAGCGCAGCAGCCCGCCGCGCGCGGTCTCCAGCGCGGCGAAGGTGACGGTCGGGTCGCGCAGGATCGCCTGCGCCGACGACGGCCCCGTGCAGTCGCCCTTGAGGATCGTCTCCGAGTTCACGTAGACGCCCTCGGTCGTGGTCAGCCCGACGGTGTGCCCCGCGTAGCGCGCGACGTGGGCCAGCAGCCGGGTGGTCGTGGTCTTGCCGTTGGTGCCGGTGACCGACACGATCGGGATGCGGGTGGGCGTGCCCGGCGGGAACAGCATCTCGACCACCGCGCCGGCGACGTCGCGCGGCGTGCCCTCCGCCGGGTGGGTGTGCATCCGGAAGCCGGGTGCCGCGTTGACCTCGACGATGCCGCCGCCGACCTCGGCGAGCGGGCTCTCGACGGTCGGCGACACGACGTCGATGCCGATGATGTCGAGGCCGACGATCTTCGAGATCCGCTCCATCAGGTGGATGTTGGAGGGGTGCACGCTGTCGGTGACGTCGCGCGACACGCCGCCCG
>JAMPXO010000164.1 GCA_023701125.1 Vicinamibacteria bacterium
CGATGTAGACCTCGATGTTGACGAAAGGCACGAGGCCGCTCACGATTCCCACGCCCAGGCTGGACACGAAGTAGCCGGGGTCCCACGCTCCGAGGCCGTTCACGCTTGGGGCATCCTTGTGCCGCGCACGATCATCCGCGTCCCGGGGCGGGGCGCGACGTCCGCGTGATCCCGGGAGGAAAGAAGAAGACGATGGGCCCCGGCCGGCGGGACTACGACGTGATCATCATCGGATCGGGCTTCGGCGGCGCCTTCGTGGCGGACCCGCTGGTCCGCGCCGGGGCGCGGGTGCTGATGCTGGAGCGCGGCGGCCACGTGACGCGCGGCGCCCACAACTGGGCGGCCCAGGGCTCGATGGACCTGACGCCCTACGCGAAGGGCGAGACCACGTTCCGCGCCGAGGCCGGCGGCCAGAACCCGATCATGCACATCACCGGCTGCGTGGGTGGCCAGTCGGTGTTCTACGGCGGCGTCTCGTTCCGCATGCGCGAGCGCGACTTCGAGCCCGACCCGGACATCGTCACCGACTCCGGCGCGCTGTGGCCGATCGGCTACGCCGACCTCGAGACCTACTACGCCGACGTGGAGCGGCGGCTGGACGTCGCCGGCATCGCCGGCGCCGACCCGACCGAGCCCGACCGCCGCGGCGAGCCCTACCCGCAGGTCCCGCCGCCGTTCTCGCCCACCGCGAAGCGGGTCGCCGACGCCGGCCGCGAGCTGGGGCTCAAGCCCTTCCCGCTGCCGCTCGCGATCCACTACCGCAACGAGCCCGGGCGCGAGGCCTGCATCGCCTGCCCCACCTGCGACACCTTCGCGTGCGCCGTCGGCGCCAAGAACGACCTGGCCACGGGCCTGATCCCGGACCTGGTCCAGCGCGGCCTCGAACTGCGCACCCACATGGCGGTCGTCGGCCTGCACGAAAAGGGCGGCCGGATCGCCGAGGTCGAGTGCATCGACCGGACCCGGGCGATTCGCGTATCCTTCGCGGCTGCCACCGTGATCCTGGCTGGCGGGGCGATCGCCTCGCCGCACCTGCTGCTGGCCACGGGGCTTGCGGGCAAGAGCCCCGCCGCGGACGCGGTCGGGCGCTACCTGTGCCGCCACGTCAACGGCATCGCGCTCGGCTGCTTCGCGAAGCTGCCGGACGGCGGCAAGCAGTTCCACAAGCAGGTGGGGTTCCACGATTTCTACTTCGGCCACGAACGCATCCAGACGCCGCGCGGGCGGCTCGGCTCGGTCCAGTCGCTGCAAACGCCTCCTCTGGCGCTGGTCCAGGCCAACGCTCCCCGTCTCGCCGCCCCGTTCCTCGGCCCCGGGGTACGCCGCCTCACGGGGCTGCTCGTGATGGCCGAGGACCAGCCGCGCCCCGAGAACAACGTGCGGCTCGACGCGACGGCGCGCGACCTGTTCGGCTTGCCGCAACCGATCGTCCGTCAAATCTACACCGAGCGCGACGAGCAGGCGCGCAAGGCGCTGTTCCGCGAGGCCGGCCGCGTGCTCAAGCGGGCGGGTGCGATGTTCGTCTACAACCACAAGATCAAGACGTTTTCCCACGTCTGCGGCACGGTCCGCTTCGGCGACGACCCGAAGCGCAACCCGCTCGACCGCTTCTGCCGCTTCCGCGGGATCGACAACCTGCACGTCGTCGACGCCTCGTTCTTCCCCACCGCAGGCGGCGTCAACCCCAGCCTGACGATCGCCGCCAACGCCCTGCGCGTGGGCCAGGCCCTCGTTCAGGGCCTGCCGGCCCGCGGCTGAAGGATCGGCTCGAAACGATGTCCCTGCGCCTCGCCCTGCTCGGCTGCGGCTATGCCGCGCGGCTGCACGCCTCGGCCCTGAAGCCGACGGGCGGCGCGGTCACGCTGTCAGCCGCATCGCGCGAGCCGGCGCGGGCCGAGGCCTTCGCCCGCGAGTGGGGCACGGGCACGCTGCCGAGCTACGAGGCGGCGATCGCCTCGCCCGAGGTCGACGCCGTCGTGGTGCTGACCCCGCCCGACTCGCATCTGGAGTTGACGCTGGCCGCGCTGGCGGCGGGCAAGCACGTGATCGTCGAGAAACCCGCGTTCCCGCGCGCGGCCGACTTCGGCCCCGTCGCCGCCGCCGCCGCGAAGGCGGGCAGGCAGGTGATGGTCGCGGAGAACTACTACTACAAGCCGCTGGCCGTGACACTGAGAGGACTGCTGCGCGAAGGCGCGATCGGCGAGCCGCGCTTCGTCTTCGTCAACGCGATGAAGGAGCAGCAGGTCTCCGGCTGGCGGCAGGACCCCGCGGTCGGCGGCGGCGCGCTGTACGAGGGCGGCATCCACTGGGTCAGCCTGATGGCCGGCCTGGGCCTGACCGTGAAGCGCGCGCGTGGCGCCTTCCCCGCCCACGGCGATCGCCCCGAGCGCGCGGCGCTGGCCACGTTCGAGTACGAGGAGGGCGCCGTCGGCGCGCTGGCCCACTCGTGGGAGCAGCCGTCGCCGCTCAAGGGCCTGCGGCTATCCCGCATCTTCGGCCGGGAGGGCTCGATCGCGTTCGAGTCGAACGGCCTGTTCGTGCTGGTGTGGGGCCGCAAGAAGCGGCTGCTCGTCCCCGGCGGCCTGCGCGACCTGACGGGACGCGGGGCGATGTGGCGCGACTTCCTCTCGGCGATCGCCACGGGGAGAGCGCCGGAAATGGACTTGTCGCGCGCACGGCGCGACCTGGAACTCGTGGAAGAAATCGGCGCGGCGCCCGCGGGCGCCTGAGCACGCCGAAGCAGACGAAGGAGAAGAAATGGACTTTCTGGCCGCCCTCGCGGTGGGGATCATCGCTGGCACCCACACCGCCACCTGGGGCATGTACAAGGACGCCCCGCACGAGGGCTTCCGCCACTACTCGCGCAGCATCTTCACGGCGGCCGTGCTGGCCCCGCTCATCTACTGGGGCTTCTCGTACGTCCCGCTGCTCGCCTTCGACCCGATGACCGCGCGCGGCATCGTGCTGCTGTTCGGCCTCACCTACTGCGCGGAGCGCGGCGCCACGGAGTTCTACAAGACCTTCGTCCGCTTCGAGGACCAGAGCAAGTACACGATCCCGATGCAGTTCCACGTCTTCGGCAACGTGATCCCCGCCGGCGCCAAGCGCTGGGCGATCGCCATCGGCCACGTGATCGTGGTGCTGCTGTCGGTGTTCCTGATCCACCTCCACAACACGCCGGAAGAGCCGATCAGCATCGTCAAGTTCCTGCTGCTGGGCTCGGTGGGCGGCTGGCTGTCGGCGTTCGGCGGCGCGTTCAAGGACGCCCCGATCGAGGGCTTCCACACGTTCAAGTTCTTCCGCAGCCCGGCCCTCGCCGCGTTCTACTCGTGGCTTCTCTCGTTCCTGACCGACTCGTACATGATCGGCGCGGTCGGCGGCCTCGGCTACACGGTGGCCACGATCGAGACCTACAAGACGTTCTTCTTCCCGAACGTGCCGCGCGGCAAGTTCGCCGGCAAGCCGGTGCTGTTCCCCGAGCACCTCGAGACGCGGAAGAAGTTCGTGCCGGTCTACTTCGGCATCTGGCTGTTCGTGATCATCAGCATCGCCCAGGCGATCCGCGTCCAGTACTTCCAGTGACGGTCCTCCTCGCCGCGCCCACGCTGGCGCTGGCCCTCGCAGTCGCCCCGGCGACTCCGGGGCCGGCGGCGGTGCTGGGCGCGGCCGAGGAGTTCTACGCGCGGCGGGCCGAGGGCAGCGCCGGGCCCGACTGCGCGCCCGGCAACATCGAGGCCGCCGTCGGCGCCTATCGGCAGGCGATCGCCCTCGACGCCGACTCGCTCGCGGCCCGGCGCGGCTTCCTGCGCGCGGTGTTCTTCCGGGTCGGCTTCTGCCCGGGCGAGCCGGGCTCGATGGCCCCGCTCTTCGACGAGGCCAAGCGGATCGGCGACGAGACCGTGAAGCGGCTGGAGGCGGGCCGCAGCGGCTCGCGCAAGGAGAAGCTGACGACGGCGCTGCGGGCCGACCCGCTGGCGGCCGAGGTCTTCCTGTGGACCGCGGCGGCGTGGGGCCAGTGGGCGGTCCACCACAAGATCGCCGCGGCGTGGCAGGGCACCGCCGGCAAGATGCGCGATCTCGTCGAGGTCGTGAACGTCGTCGCGCCGCAGACCCTCGACGGCGGCGGCTACCTGATCCTCGGCCGGCTCCACACCGAGGCCCCGAAGATCCCGTTCCTGACGGGCTGGGTGTCGAAGCAGAAGGGCATCGCCGCGATGCGCGAGGGCCTCAAGTTCCTGCCGCACGGCAAGAACCACCTGTTCTTCCTCGGCGCGGCGCTGGTCGAGCACGAGCCGAAGGCGCGCGAGGAGGGCCTCGCCCTGCTGCGCCGCTGCGCGGAAACGCCGGCGAGCCCGCAGAACGTCGTCGAGGACCGCCACTACATGGACAAGGCCAGCCGGCTGCTGGCCACCCTCGGAGCAACGACCTCGATCCCCTGACGCGGTTCTGCCTCAGGCCTCGCGGTTCGCGGCAGCCAGGCCGTCGCGGATCTCCGCCAGCAGGGCGAGCGCGGCCGGGCTCGACAGGCTCGCGGCGTGCGCCACTGCCGGCCGCACGTCGGCCGCGTCGTCGTGAGCGTCGCCGAGTCCACTCCCTTTCGCCTGGCGCACCCGCTCCAGGATCAGGTCGCGCAGCTTCTGGGGCTCGCTCACACCCTTGATCAGGCCCCGGTGCGCCACCTGTTGCTGCTGTTGCTGTTGGGCCGCCACCAGCGCGCCGCCGCCCGCCGTCTCCACCAGCAGGTCGGCGATCCCGAAGTAGCGCTGCAGCGGCCCCTGCACGAAGCGGACGTTCTGCACGTTGACGTAGGAGAGCGTGACTTCCTGGACGTTGACGACGCCGCGGCGCAGGCGGATCGCCTGGTCGGTCAGCGTGTAGCGCAGCATGTCCAGTTCGAGGTAGATGATCGCGAAGCGCACGGCGGTCGACAGCAGCATCACCGCGCCGCCGAACCCGAGCGCGAGGCCGACCAGCAGCGCGCCCTCGCGGGGCGCATTGGCCGCGGGGGAAAGCAGGGAGAGCAGCCCGCCGCCGGCCAGGGCAAGCGCCAGTGGCAGGCTCAGGATGCTGCTGGCGAAAAAGCCGAGCAGCGAGTAGTGGAGGTACCCGCGGCCCGGGTTCCAGGTCACCTGCCGTCGCGGGTCCCCGGGCAGCGAGGTGTTCCCGGCCGGCAGCCGGAACCAGGTCCGCGCCAGCTCGACCCACCAGCGGATCACGACTGGCCTCCGGCTCGCCGCCGCAACTGCTCGCGCAGGGCCGTCACCTCGTCGCGGATCGCGGCCAGCAGCGCGAGCGCCTCGTCCGGTTGCGCCGCGTGGGCCGCAGCGGGTGCCGCGCCCTCGGCGGGTAGTCCCTTGCCGCGCCGCATCCGCGAGTACAGGAAATCGCGCACCGCGTCGAACTCGGTGAGACCGATGAAGGTGATCTCGGCTCCGGCGTTGCCCGAGGCCGTCTGCACGTCGACGGTGCCGAGGCCCAACCAGCGCTCGAGCAGGCCGCGCGTCAGGTGGATGTCCTGGATCTTGTCGTAGGTGAGATACGACTCGCTGCGGAACAGCCAGCCCCAGCTCACGCCGACGCCGGTCTCGTCGAAGCGGTAGCGCAGCGTGTTGTAGCGGATCAGCAGCGGGATCAGCGCCAGCAGCGCGACGGGCAGCGCCAGGCCACAGGTCGAGAGGCTGCCCACCAGCGCTCCGAGCAGGTAGAGCTTGACCAGCCGCGGATGCGGCCGCTGGATGCGCCTGATCCGGGCCAGGTCGATCGTCGGAGGTCCGCCGGGGCCTTGCATGAGTTCCCCAACGATAGCCCTGATCGAGGTAGGCTCGAACCCTGCACTCATGCTCCTGGGACTCGACTCGGCCCACAAGCCGAAGAACTCCGCCCACTCGACCTGGACCCGGACCGAAGCGGCCTGGGTGCGGTGGGAGTGGCGGCGGCGGCGCTGGCTCGCCCACGCGCCGCTGCTCGGCGCCTTCCTGCTGGCCGGACTGTACCTGTGGCTGTTCCCATCGGCTTCTGCAGAGCCGGCGCCGGGCGACGCCGAGTGGGGCATCCTCGTCACCGTGGTCGTCGTTGCCGTGGTGGTGTGGGCGGGCGACCGCATCTACCGGTGCCCGGTCTGCGGGCTGCGCCCGCGGAGGGTCTACGAAATCAGGTATGGCCAGGCCCTGCATCCCAAGAAATGCGAGACCTGCGGGGTCCCGCTGGCCTGAGCCGGCGCGTCCTTCGGGCGGTACGAGTCCCGCGGAGTAGACTCGGCAGCGATCCTCCATGTACGCGTTCGACGAGGTCGCCGCCGCTGCGCCCGAGTTCCGGGCCGCCGTGCGCTCCGCCGAGGGCTTCCGCCCGCTGAGCGTGAAGCTCAAGCTCGTCGACGGCTGCAACCTGCGCTGCGCCATGTGCGACCACTGGCGCCGAGAGCGCAAGGAGAAGCTGAGCCTCGAGCGGCTGCGCGGGCTGTTCGCCGAGCTGGCGGCACTGGGCGGGCGCAAGGTCCACCTCACTGGCGGCGAGCCGGGACTGCGCAACGACCTCGAGGAGATCGTCGCCGCCGGCACTGCGGCCGGGCTGCGGGTGACGATGACGACCAACGCCACGCTCTTCACGCGAGAGCGCGCGCGGCGGCTGATCGAAGCCGGCCTGCGGGCGGCGGCCGTCTCGATCGACTCGCCCGACGCCCCCGTGCACGACCGCCAGCGCGGGCTGGCCGGCTCCTTCGAGAAGGCGGTCGCCGGGCTCAAGAACCTGCGCAAGGAATCGCGCCGCGGCAAGCTCAACCTGGCGATCAACACCGTCGTCACCCGCCTCAACTGGCACACGCTGGGTGGCCTGCCGAAGCTCGCGTTGCGGGTGGGCGCGCGGGCGGTGCGATTGATGCCGGTCGACGACCACAGCGGCGAAGCGCTGGCACTCGACGCGGACGAGGTCGCGCTGTGGAACGCCCGCATCGCCCCCGGCCTCGCCGACGAGGGCGTGCGGCTGGGCCTGTTCGCCGACGCCTCCGAGGCGTGGCCGTTCGGGCGCACGCCGGAGGAGGCCGCCCGCGCGCTGCGTGGCGACTACGCGCTCGGTCACTACGAGGCGAAGCCGTGCCTGGCGCCGTTCACCCACGCCCTGGTCGACCACGACGGCCGCGTGTTCGTGTGCTGCATGGCGCGCGGGCTGCGCCCCTTGGGAGACGTCACCCAATCGTCGTTCGAGCAGATCTGGCGCGGCCCCGCGTACGGCGACGTGCGACGGCAGATCCTGACGCCGGCGCGGCTGCCGCCGTGCGCGCGCTGCGACGATTTCCTGGACGAGAACGCCCGCCTCAACACGATCCTGGAAACGGGGCCGCAGCCAGCGCCCGCCGTGCCAGAATCGCGGCGAACCTGACATGGCCCCCACCCCCTGCCAGCTCGCCACGGGCTTCCTGCTGCCGCACGCGTGTCCCAACGCCGCGGTCGGTGCCTGTGCCAAGTGCGGGCGCGAGGCGTGCGAGGAGCACGCCGAGTTGGGCGAAGCCGGCCTGCTCTGCCGCGGCTGCGCGACGGGCTCGGACCTGCCGCCGCTGCTCGCGGGTGCCGCTGCGATGGGGCTCGCCGGGCTCGGCGCCCTGGCCGCCGGCACGGGTGCTGCGGCGCTGCTGTTCCCGCTGTTCGACGCCCGCGACGTGCAGGCGTTCGAGACCACGGCGCTGGCGCCCGAGGACGAAGCCGAACAATTCGCGGATCTCTCCTGATGCGCGTCGCCCTGCTCGCCGACCGCTTCACGCCCGACCCCGGCGGGCTCTCCGTCGCCGCCGCCCGCATCGCCCGCCAGCTCGTCGAGGTCGGCGCCGCCGTGGAGACCTTCGCGCTGGGGGACGACCTGCCGCCGGGCGCGCAGCGCCTCGACGAGTTGGGCGACTGCGTGCCGGTGTGGCGGCTCGGCCCCGCCCGCGACCCCGAGGAGACGCAGGCTCTGCTGTTCGAGCGGCTCGCCGCGCGCCACGACGAAGCGCCCTTCGACGTGATCCACGGCCTGTACCTCGTGCGCTCGGGCTTCCTCGCCGCCTACGCCGGTCGCTACCTCGACGTGCCCTCGGTCGTCAGCGCCCGCGGCAACGATCTCGACCGCGCCATCCACGATCCCGGCCGCGCCGCCCATGTCTTGCGGGCGCTCGACCTGGCGAGCGCCGTCACCGCCGTCAGCGCCGAGCTCGCCCGCAAGGCCCGCGCGCTGTCGCCGCAAGCGCGGGTGGAGGTCGTGCCCAACGGCGTCGACACCTGGGTCTTCCACCCGGTCCCGCACGACGAGCAATTGCACGCGACGCTGGAGCTCGCCGGCCGCGCGGTGATCGGCTTCGCGGGCGAGCTGCGCCACAAGAAAGGGCTGACCACGCTGCTGCCCGCGCTGGCGAAGCTGGCCGAGAAGCGGCCGGTCACGCTGCTCGCCGCCGGCGGCGTGCGCTCCGACGCGGCGGGCTACGTCGAGCTGTTCCAGCGCCGCCACCCGGAAGTGCGGCTCGCGCTGCTGCCACAGCGCAGCGGGCCGGAGCTGCCGCCCGTCTACGCGCTGATGGACGTGTTCGTCCACCCCTCGTTGCGCGACGGCATGCCCAACGCGCTGCTGGAGGCGATGGCCTGCGGCCGCCCCGTCGTCGGCGCGTCGGCTGGCGGCATCCCCGACGTGCTGGGTGACGGCGGTTGCGGACTGCTGGTGCCGCCCGGCGACGTCGACGCGCTGGTGGCCGCGATCGAGTCGCTGCTCGACGACCGGCCGCGGGCCGAGGCGCTGGCCAACGCGGCGCGCGAGCGGGTGGCGCGGGAGTTCACTCCGGAGCGGGAGGCGAAACGCTACCTGTCGCTGTTCCGGGAGCTGGCAGCAGCGCCTCGTACAGGGCGCACAGCCGCTGCTGGGCCTGCGACCAGGTGAAGCCGTGACGGACGCGGGCGGCGCCCCGACGGCCCAGCCGCGCGGCGAGTTCCGCGTCCTCGAGCACGCGCACGAGCGCTGCGGCCAGCGCGTCGGGCGCGCCCGGCGGGACCAGCAGCGCTTCGCCGTCGCGGGCCAGCTCGCGCACGACCGGCAGGCCCGAGGCGACCAGCGGGCGGCCGCAGCTCAGGTACTCGAGCACCTTCAGCGGGCAGCAGCCCTGCACGACGTTGCGCTCGTCGAGCGAGAGCGGCGCCACGCACACGTCGGCGTCGGCGATCAGCGCGGGCACCTCGGCGTGCGGCACGGCGGGCGCCAGCTCGACGTGGCCCTCCAGGCCCAGGTGGCGGATGCGGCGCAGCAGCTCCTTGCGCTGGCGCTGGCGGCCGCGGCCGACGATCCGCAGTCGCAGCGGCACGCGAGCGAGCACGGCGGGCATCGCGTCGAGCAGGGTGCCGAGCCCCTGCCAGTCGGCGAGCGTGCCGACGTACAGCGCCAGCGGAACACGATCGCCGCGCGGCGGCAGCGAGGTCGCGGCGAACAGCTCCGGGTCGACCCCGTTCGGGATCAGGTGCACGCGCCCGGGCCGCGCGCCGCGCGCCTCGAGGAACGCGCGGGAGACGGTGGACACGCAGACGACCGCGTCGCTGCGCTCGAGCAGCCAGCGCTCCAGCCGCGCCAGCTTGTCGACGGTCGCGGTGCCGCGCAGGGCCGGGTAGTGGAACGGCATCTCGACCGCAGCCAGCGAGTTGGCCTCGAACACGGTGCGAGCGCTGCCCCGCAGCACCAGCGGCAGCCCCGGCCACAGCGAGCGGAAGTGGAAGACGTCGAACGGGCCGAGCCGCTGCGCCAGCGCGTCGACGGCCTCGCCGAAGGCCAGCGCGCGGACCAGGAAGTTGCCGCTGCCGCCGCGCCCGAGCCGGAAGTGGACGGCGCCCGCGGTCACGTCCTCGGCCGGCAGCCCGGGCGCCAGCGGCGTCGCCAGCACCACCTCGTGGCCGGCGGCCACCAGGCCGGACACGAACGCGAGCACGTGGGTGGACGCGCCCTTGGGGCTCGGCACCACGTCGAACGCCGCGTACAGGACCCGGGCCACGGGTCGGGAGTGTGCCACCGATGAGCGCCGCGCCGGCAGGCGGTCCGCACCTCACGCTCGACCTGCCTCCGCGCGAGGCCGCGTCGCTGCTCGAGGAGCAGGCCCAGGCCCCGCCTCCGCCGCCGGTGCCGCTCGCGCGCGGCCCGCGCCGGTGGATCGTCGGCGGGCTGCTGTCGGCCGCGGTCGTGTTCTACGCCGTCGATCTCGCATTCTCGTTCTACCCCGCGGTGTTCAGCGC
>JAMPXO010000165.1 GCA_023701125.1 Vicinamibacteria bacterium
AGTAATGGTCGGGGCGAGAGGATTCGAACCTCCGACCTCTTGGTCCCGAACCAAGCGCTCTAGCCAGGCTGAGCCACGCCCCGGTCGGATGCGACGACGGAATATATCACGCCTCCCGCCCCGCCTTGCAAACGGGAGTTCAGCGCGGGGGCACCGGCTGGCGCAATCGCTGCTCCCAGCCGCGCAGGCCCTGGAACATCGCGTAGTGGGTCGAGTCCGTGTGCAGCGGCGTGATGGCGATGAAGCCGTTGCGCACCGCCGTGCCGTCCGCCAGGTGGTCGCCCTCGATGCCCTGCAGGTCGGCCCACGCCACCGGCGACTCCTCGCCGACGACACGCTGGCCCTGGCGCGCCATCACGGCCCCGCGCGGCGTCGTGGCCGGCACGTTGACGTTGAGCAGCGTGTGCGGCGGCAGGCCGTGCTCGAACACCAGCCGCGCCAGTTGTTCGGCGAACAGCGCCGCGGGCCCGAAGTCGCCGCCGGGCGAGCGCACCGCGAGCGAGATCGCGATCGCGGGCAGGCCGAGGAACACCGCCTCCCTCGCGCCCGCCACCGTGCCCGAGTAGAAGACGTCCTCGCCGAGGTTGGCGCCGCGGTTGATCCCGGAGATGACCAGGTCGGGCCGCCGCGGCAGCAGCTTGGAGACGGCGAGGTTCACGCAGTCGGCCGGGGTGCCGTCGGCTGTGAAACGGCGGGCGGCCTTGCGCTCGCCACGCACGGGGCGCTGGATCGTCAGCGAGTGCGAGCACGCGCTGCGCTCCTGGTCGGGTGCCACGACCCACGTCTCGTGTTCGTGCTCGAAGACCGCGGCCAGGGCCTCCAGGCCCTCCGCGCCGATCCCGTCGTCGTTCGTCAGGAGCACCAGCTTCGACATCGCCACCCGTCAAAGAAAAAGCCCCGCGACCTTCAGGTCCGGGGCCATCCAACGCTTGCGACAACGACGACGAGGGAAGAGTTGGTCGGGATGGCGGGATTTGAACCCACGACCACCTGCACCCCAAGCAGGTGCGCTACCAGGCTGCGCTACATCCCGACGCGGTTCACCGCACCCGTCAGTTCGTGATTTTGCCACCCCTGTCGAGCAGGGTCAAGATTTCGCGCAACTCGGCGCGCACCTCGAGCAACGCCTCGCGCGTCAGATCGGGCTTGCCCTCGGCAATCGCGGCCGCGTCGTCGTCGGCCACCGCGCCGTCCGCTGCGGCGAGCGCCGCCTCGGACGAAGGTGTCGCTCCCTTGCCCGCGGCCTCGGTCTCGAGCTTCTTCTTGGCGCCCGCGATCGTGAAGCCCTCTTCGTAGAGGAGCTGCTTGATGCGCAGCACGGTCTCGATGTCGCGGCGGCGGTAGATGCGCTGACCCGAGGAGTTCTTGGCCGGCGCCAGCGAGGGGAACTCCGACTCCCAGTACCGCAATACGTAGGGCTGGGTGTCGGTCAACTCGCAGACTTCGCCGATCTTGAAGAAGAGCTTGTTGGGGATGCGGCGGTCCTGGGTGCTCATGCTGGTTGAACCGCTCGCCTATTCGCTGGCGCCGAAAAGTTTGGACGGCCGGAACACCACGGACCGGCGGGACTTGATCACCATCTCCTCTCCAGTCTGGGGATTGCGCCCACGGCGCTCGCGCTTCTGACGGACGAGGAAGGTGCCGAAGCCCGTGATCTGGACCTTCTCGCCCGCGGAGAGGCGAGACTTGACGGTCTCGAAGATCTGCTCGACCAGCCGCGCGGCCTCGCGGTTCGAGATGCCTCCGTGGCGCTCGTAGACGATCCTGGCGATGTCGGCTTTCGTCATCGGCCCCTGGAGCGCGTTTCCCAGCTAGCGGAAAAACCTAGACGTCAGGAACGTTTAGGCTGAAAAGCTCAGGGAGTATATGAGTCTCTCCCGCTGCTGTCAAGGCCGATAAACCGCGCCCCTTCTAGTGCTTGCGAGTGCGCACCTTGAGGAAGATCGGGCTGCCCCCGAAATCGAAGGCCTCCCGCAGCTGGTTCTCGAGATAGCGCTGCCACGAGAAGTGCAGGTCGACCGGGTGATTGAGCGAGAGCGCGATCGTCGGCGGCTCGATCCCGATCTGGCTCGCGTACAGGATCCGCACGTCGTGGCTGCCCTTCTTCGCCTTCGGCGCGTACTTCTCGGAGGCCTTGGCCACGACGCGGTTGAGCTCACCCGTGGTGATCCGCAGCGCGCACGCCTGGCGCACCTTGGCCACGGTCTCGAGCAGCGCGGGCACGCCGCGCCCGGTGTGGGCGGAGATGAAGCAGATGGGCGCCCAGTGCAGGAACTTGAGGCCGTCGCGGAAGTCCTGCTCCACGGTCTTCTGCTTCGCGGAGCGCTTCTGCGCCAGGTCCCACTTGTTGATCGCCACCACGACGCCGGTGCCGGCCTCCTGGATCAGGCCGCCGATCGTCGCGTCCATCTCGCGCAAGCCCTCTTCCGCGTCGAGCACCAGCACCGCGACGTCGGCGCGGTCGATCGCCCGCTTCGCCTGCACGACGCTCACGTGGTCGACGGTTTCTTTCAGCAGGCGCTGCTTGCGGATGCCCGCGGTGTCGACGAGCTGGTAGGTGCGCTCGCCGCGGGTGATCAGCGAGTCGACGGCGTCGCGGGTGGTGCCGGCGATGTCCGAAACCAGCGCCCGCTCTTCGCCGGTGAGGCGGTTGAGCAGCGACGACTTGCCGACGTTCGGGCGGCCGACGATCGCGACCCGGATCGGCCGCGTCCCCTCTTCCGGGGCCTCCACCTTCGGCAGCCCCTCGAGCGCCGCGTCGAGCAGGTCGCCCACGCCCTGGCCGTGATCCGCCGAGATGGCCAGCGCCTCGCGCGCGCCCAGCGAGGCGAACTCCTCGATCCCCGAGGACTTGCCCTCGGTCTTGTTGACCGCGAGCAGGAACTCCTTGCCCGCCTGCCGCAGCTGCTTGGCGATCGCCGCGTCGTCGGGCAGCAGCCCCGCCCGGGCGTCGACGATCAGCACCACGCGGTCGGACTCCGCGATCGCGCGATCCGCCTGCACGGCCGCGGGGCCGAGCATCGGATCGTCGGTGCCCAGCAGCAGTCCGCCGGTGTCGACGATCTCGAACGCGGCCCCCTGCCAGCTCGCCTGGGCGTAGTTCCGGTCGCGGGTCGAGCCGGGGCGGCTGTCGGTGATCGCCTTGCGGCGCCCGCAGATGCGGTTGAACAAGGTGGACTTGCCCACGTTCGGGCGGCCCACCAGCGCGAGCCTGGGGATGGTCTTCACCCCTGCAGTTTGACAGGGAATTCGGCCTAATCCTAAACTGAGAAACGACTTACCGGGAGGCTCGGCCACGAAATGATCAAGGTGGACATCATCAACGAGGTCTCCAGGGCGGCCGACATCACCAAGGTGAAAGCCGAGGTGGCCGTCGAAGCAGTCCTCGAGGCGATGAAGGAGTCCATGAAGCGCGGCGAGCGCATCGAGCTGCGCGGCTTCGGCGTCTTCCAGGTGAAGCCTCGCAAGCGCGGCATCGGACGCAACCCGCGCACCGGCAAGGAAGTGCGCATCCCCCCCGGCCGCACGATCCGCTTCAAGCCCGGCAAGGACCTGCAGAGCCTGAACGGTTGACGCGCGCGTGACCGCGCCCGCTGCGCCCCGCTCCTTCTGGCGGGCGCTGCCGTTTCACGTCCTGCTGTTCGTGTTGACCGCGCTGTCCGTGTGGCTGGTCGGCGGTGTCGAGCTGGCGATCGGGGTGCTGTCGATCCTGTTCGCCCACGAAATGGGCCACTACCTCGCGGCTCGCTACTACCGCATCGACGCGACGCTGCCGTACTTCATCCCGTTCCCCTTCCCGCTGTTCAGCCTGGTCGGCACGCTCGGGGCGGTGATCCGCATCCGCAGCCCGTTCCCCGACCGCCGCGCGCTGTTCGACGTCGGCATCGCCGGCCCGCTGGCCGGTTTTGCCGTCGCCCTGCCGGTGCTTTTCGCCGGGATCTGGGAGGCTCAGGTCGCGATGATCGACCCGCGTCCGGGCATCCTGTACCTCGGCGAGCCGTTGCTCTTCCAGTGGGCCGGCGAGCTGATCCATGGGCCCCTCGGTCCGCACGAGACGCTGGTGATCGGCCCCTGGGGCATGGCCGCCTGGTTCGGGCTGCTGGTCACCGGCCTCAACCTGATCCCGATCGGCCAGCTCGACGGCGGCCACGTCGTCTACGGCCTGTTCGGCCCCCAGATCCACGCGCGGGTGTCGCGCGCGGCGTCGTGGATCTGCCTCACCCTGCTCTGGTTCGGGCCGCAGTGGCTGATGTGGGCGCTGCTGATGCGGGTGCTCGGCCGCGCCCACCCGCCGACGTGGTGGGACGGCGCGTCGCTCGGCCCGGGCCGCCGCGCCGTCGGCCTGCTCGGCGCGGTGGTGTTCGTGATCAGCTTCGTGCCCGACCCGATCCAGTTCTCCTGGTCGGAGTTCGTGAACGAGTTGCTGACCCTGCTCTAGGGCTAGAGTACCGACAGGGCGTCGACGTCGATCACCAGGCCGGGCCAGCGCACCGGACCGTGACGGGCGACCAGGGCCGTGCGGAGCGCGTCGCGCATCGCCTTGCGCGGGCCGCGCAGGACGATCTGGAAGCGGTGCTCGTCCTTGATCCGCGCCAGCGGCGCCGCTCCCGGCCCGAGCACCCGAAAGCGGCGCTGGGCCGCCGCGCGCAGCGCCTCGGCCAGCGTCCCCGCCTCCTTGCGACCCGCCTCGGCATCACGGCTGCGGACCACGACGTTGACCAGCGACGCGAACGGCGGCCAGCCCATCGTGCGGCGGAACTCGCTCTCGCGGGCGTAGAACGCCTCGTAGTCCTGGTCGCACGCGAGGCGCAAGGCGTAGTGATCGGGGCGGTGGCTCTGCAGGATCACCTCCCCCGCCAGCTCCGCGCGGCCGGCGCGGCCGGCGACCTGGGTCAGCAGCTCGAACGTGCGTTCGGCGGCGCGGAAGTCCGGCAGCCCGAGGCCGACGTCGGCATCGACGACGCCGACCAGCGTGACCTTCGGGAAGTCGTGGCCCTTGGCCAGCATCTGGGTGCCGACCAGGATGTCGAGCAGGCCGCGCTCGAAGTCGTGGAGCAGGTTTGCCACGGCTCCTCGCCTTTGCGCCGTGTCACGGTCGAGCCGGCCGACCCTCGCCGTCGGCAGCGCGGCCTGCACGGCCTCGAGCACGCGCTCGGTGCCGAAGCCGGTCAGCCGCAGGTAGACGCCCTTGCAGCCGGCGCAGGCGTCGGGCGCGCGCACGTCGTGGCCGCAGTAGTGACAGCGGGCCAGCGCGCCGCGCTCGTGCAGGGTCAGCGCGACCGAGCAGCGCGGGCAGCCGAGCGGCTCGCCGCACTCGCGACACAGCAGGCTGGTCGCCCAGCCGCGGCGGTTGAGCAGCAGCAGCGACTGCTCGCCGCGGCTGAGCCGCAGCTCCAGCGCCTCGCGCAGCGGCGCGGTCAGGATCGGGCTGTCGCCCGCGCGCAGCGCATCGCGGCGATCGACGATCTCGACCCGCGGCAGCCCGAAGCTGCCGATCCGCTTGCGCAGGGACAGCCGCTCGTACTTGCCCGAGAGCGCGTTGCTCCACGACTCGAGCGCGGGCGTGGCGGACCCGAGCAGCGCCACCGCGCCCTCGAACCGGGCCCGCATCACGGCCACGTCGCGGCCGTGGTAACGCGGGCTCTCCTCCTGCTTGTAGGCGGCCTCGTGCTCCTCGTCGACCACGATCAGTCCGAGGTCGCGCACCGGTGCGAAGACCGCCGAGCGAGCGCCGACGACGACCCGCGCGTCCCCCTCGCGGATACGCCACCACTGGTCGTGGCGCTCGCCCGCCGACAGCTCGCTGTGCTGCACCGCGACGAGGTCGCCGAAGCGGGCCGCGGCCGCCCGCACCAGCAACGGCGTGAGCGCGATCTCGGGCACCAGCAGCAGCGCGCCACGGCCGGTCTCCAGCGTGCGCTCGACACCGCGCAGGTAGACCTCGGTCTTGCCGCTGCCGGTGACGCCGTGGAGCAGGAACGGCTGAAATCCGCCGCGGTCGAGCGCGGCGCAGATCGCGGACAACGCCACCGCCTGTTCGTCGGTCAGCTCCGGCCGTTCACGCTCGGGCAGCGCCGGCAGACCCACGGGCGACCGCACCACGCGCTCGCTCTCGAACTCGACGGCGCCGCGCGCGGCCAGCGCCTCGAGCGCGCCGCGGATGGCAGCCCGATCCCGCGCGAGGTCGGCGACGCGGGCGCGGCCGCCCGCGGCCGCCAGCCGGGCGAGCGCCTCGCGCTGGGCGACGCCGCGGGTCGCGACGCTCGCGTCCAGCAACACGGCCACCCGGTCGTGCTTGAAGCCGGCCGCGGTGTCTGCGAGCGCCGCGCCGCGCCGGCCCCCCGCGGGCGGCAGGATCAGCCGGTAGCACTCCCCCGGCGGCGCCAGGTAGTGCTCGGCGACCCACGCGGCGAGTTCCAGCAGCGGCGGCGCGACCAGCGGCTGCTCGTCGACGACCTCCATCAGGGCCTTCAGCTTCGTGCCCGCGGGCGGCGTCACGGCCGGGCCGAGACACATGCCGACGACGCGCTGCGCCCCGAAAGGCACGAGCACCCGACAGCCCGCGACGGGCGACGGCAACTCGTCCGGAACCCGGTAGGTGAAGGGCGCCTGCACGGGCAGCGGCACGGCGACGCTGACGATCCGGCCCGCAGCACTCACGGCGCCACCTTAACGCAGCGGCAGGAACGGCCGGGTCCGCTCAGGCGCTACGGCCGAGGTGACGGAGGACGAGCTTGAGGTCCTCCCAGACGTCCTTCTTGGCGGAGGGGTTGCGGAGCAGGTAGGCCGGGTGGAAGGTCGGCATCACCGGGATGCCCTTGTACTCGCCGAAGCGGCCGCGGATGCGCGAGATCGGCTCGGCGGTCTTGAGCAGCCACTGGCCCGAGAACTTGCCGAGGCCGACCAGCACCTTCGGCCGGATGATGTCGATCTGCTGCTCGAGGAACGGCTGGCAGGCGAGGATCTCGGCGGTTTCCGGGTTGCGGTTCTGCGGCGGGCGGCACTTGATCACGTTGGCGATGAAGACCTCGGAGCGCGGCACCTTGAGGCCCTTTTCGATGATGTCGGTCAGCAGTTGTCCCGCGCGGCCGACGAAGGCCAGGCCCTGCTCGTCCTCGTCGGCGCCCGGCGCCTCGCCGACGAACATGATCTCGGCCCGCAGGTTGCCCTGGCCGTAGACGATCTTGTTGCGGGTGGGCGCCAGCGCGCAGCGCTGGCAGTTGCCGATCCAGTCGACCAGCGCCTTCAGCCGCTCTTCCGGCTCGCCCGCCGTCGGCACGGGACTCGGCTCCGCCGACGGGTTCGGGGCGGCCCACTCGGGCAGCGCGCTCTTCGCCGGCTTGCGCGCAGGTGTCGGCTCGGGCGCTGCGAGCCGAGTCGGCGCAGAAGCGGCGGGGGCCGCGACTCGAGCGGGAGCGGGAGCGACGACTGCCGCGACCCGGGCCGGCGCCGGAACCGCGGGAGCCACAGCCTCGACAGGGCGGGAGACCGCAGCGCCCGGCGGTGGCGCGGCGCCGACGCTCTCGCGGGGCAAGCCCACGTCCGTCAGGCTCGCCATCCAGCCCAGGCGCTCACGCAACTCGGCGGCGATCAGCGCGCGCTCTTCGTCCGACAAGCCTGGCCTCAGCCGCGCGCCGCGCGCAGCTCGCGCACGCGGTCCCAGATCCGCTCCGCCAGCGCGCGCTTGCTGGTCCGGGTGACGACCTGCTCGCCCGCGCGGTCGACCAGCGTCGCCGCGTTGTCGTCCGCGTCGAAGCCGACGCCCGCGCCGGAGACGTCGTTGGCGACGATCAGGTCGGCGTTCTTCTTCACCAGCTTGCCGCGCGCGTAGGCGACGACGTCGTCCGTCTCGGCAGCGAAGCCGACCAGGAAGCGCGCGCCCTTGTCGCGGCCCAGCGCCGCGAGGATGTCGGTCGTGCGCTCCAGCTCCAGCGTGCGTTCGGCCACGTCCTTCTTGACCTTGTGATCCGCGCGACGGGCCGGTCGCCAGTCCGCGACGGCCGCGGCCATCACCACCACGTCGGCCGCGGCGGCCTCCCGCAGCACCGTCTGCTCCATCTCGGCCGCCGAGCGCACGCGCACGGTCCGCAGCCGCGCCGGGTCCGGCAACGCGGTCGGCCCCGAGACCAGCGTCACCTCGGCGCCGCGGTCGCGGGCCGCCTCGGCCACGCGGTACCCCATCTTCCCGGACGAGCGGTTGGAGATGAACCGCACGGGGTCGAGATCTTCGATCGTCGGCCCGGCGCTGACCACGACCTTCCAGCCGGCGAGGTCGCGCTGGCGCTGCAGCGCGGCCATCGCGGCCCCGACGATGTCCGCGACTTCCGCAAGGCGGCCCTTGCCGAGCCAGCCACAGGCCAGGTAACCCGCGCCCGGCTCCACCACGCCGACGCCGCGCGCGCGCAGGATCGCCAGGTTCTCGGCGACGGCCGGGTGCTCGAACATGTTGACGTTCATCGCCGGCGCGACCAGCAGCGGGGCGCGGCTGGCGAGGTGCAACGTGGTCAGGGCGTCGTCCGCGATCCCGCGGGCGAACCTGGCGAGCACGTTGGCCGTGGCGGGCGCGACCAGCAGCAGGTCGGCCGCGTCCGCCAGCGAGACGTGGCGGATGTCGCCGTTCTCCCCCAGCGCGAACTGGTCGACGAACACCGGGTGATGCGAGAGGGCCTCGAACGTCATCGCCGACACGAAACGCGTCGCGTGGTCGGTCATCACCACGTGGACGTCGACGTCGCGTTTCTGCAGTTCACGCAGCACCTCGCAGGCCTTGTAGGCCCCGATGCACCCCGTGACGCCGAGGACGACGGTCGGCACGCGCGCGGCCCCGGCCGTCAGCCCTCCTGGCCCGCCTCGTCGACGACCGCGACCGGCTTCTCGGGGTCGACGATCTCCCACGACACCGCGTTGTTCAGCACTTCCTGCATCGCCACCCGGGTGGGCTTGCGCGTCTTGACGTCGACGCGGGCCTTGGCGCCCTGCTGGATCTGCTTGGAGCGCTGCGCCGCCACCACGATGAAGCGGAACTTGCTGTCCACGTCCTTCGGCATCACGATCTGCGTCATCTCGTCTCGTCCTCTCGTTCGTTCGAAAACCACAAGCCCTCGGACTCTAACCCGCCCGGAACGTCCTGAGAATCGCCTGCGCCGTCTCGCGCCGCCGGCTGGTCCGGCAGCGGGCCGCCGCGACGACCGCCTTGACCGCCGCCACGGCCGCCTCGACGTCGTCGTTGACCACCGCGTAATCGAACTCCGCGAAGCGCTCCATCTCGTTGCGCGCGTTGCGCAGCCGGCGCTCGATCACGGCCTCGTCGTCCTGGCCGCGGCCGCGCAGGCGGCGCTCCAGGGCGTCGCTCGACGGCGGCAGCAGGAACAGGCTGACGGCGTCGGAGAGCCGGGTCCGGACCTGGGCCGCGCCCTGGACGTCGAGGTCGCACAGCAGGTCGCAGCCCAGGGCCCGCGCCTGCTCCAGTTCCGCGAGGCTCGTGCCGTACAGGTTGCCGTGGACCTCGGCCCACTCCAGGAAACGATCTTCGGCCACCAGCGCCTCGAACGCCTTTCGCTCCACGAAGTGGTACTCGCGGCCGTCCTGCTCGCCGCTGCGCGGCGGCCGGGTGGTGTGCGAGACCGAGAAGCGCAGCCGGTCCACCTCGGCCAGCACCCGCCGCACGACGGTCGACTTGCCCGCGCCCGAGGGCGCCGAGATGACGATCAGCGAGGCCGCTTCACTCAACGTTCTGCACCTGCTCGCGAAAACGTTCGATCTCCGCCTTGAGACCCACCACCTCGGCGGTCAGCGCGGCGTCGGCCGCCTTGCTGCCGATGGTGTTGGCCTCGCGCATCAGCTCCTGCGACAGGAAGTCCAGCTTGCGCCCGGCGGCGCCCGTGCCCGCGATCAGGCCACGGGCCTGGGCGACGTGGGAGCGCAGCCGCTGCAACTCCTCGGCGACGTCGAGCCGGTCGGCCTGGCGCGACGCCTCCTGCACGA
>JAMPXO010000166.1 GCA_023701125.1 Vicinamibacteria bacterium
CTACGGGCGGGAATGCTCCAGCAGCCAGGCCAGGTAGGGGGCGTGGGCCTGCGTGACGGGCAGCGCGATCAGCTCCGGCACATCGTAGGGGTGCAGCTCGACGAGCGCCGCCCGCAGGTCCTCGAAGCGGTCCGCCGCGGTCTTGATCACGAGCTGGTGTTCCTGGGCCTGCTCGACCACGCCCTGCCAGCGGTAGGTCGAGACGCCGGCCGGCATCACGTGCACGCAGGCCGCCAGCCGCCTTTCGACCAGCGCCGCGGCGATACGGTCCGCGTCCGGCGTGGAACCGACCGTGCACAACACGACGATCGCGTCCGTCGAACCCGCGCTCACGGGCGTCCCAGCTCCTCGATCGCCTTCCACTGAGCCGCCGTCAGCGGCACCACCGACAGCCGGCCCTGGCGCACGAGCGGGCTGTCCGCGAACAGCGGCAGCGCCTTGATCGCGGCGAGCGTGACGGGCCGCCCCAGCGCCGCCACGGGCTCGAGGTCGACCACCACCAGCTTGCCGGTCGGGTACTTCGGGTCGGTGCGCGCCGCGGCCGCCACGCGGGCGACGCCGACCACGGCCTTTTCGTCGCCGGTGTGGTAGACGAAGACCTTCTCCCCCGCCTGCATCGCGCGCAGGTTCTTCTGCGCCGCCGGGTTCGTCACCCCGTCCCACACGGCCCGCTGCTCCTCCACCAGCCGCGTGAAGGAGTACTCGCCCGGCTCCGTCTTCACCAGCCACATCGGCACACCCTCCGTCCCCGGCGAATCGTAGCGCGGGCGCCAGAAAGGCGTTGACAGTCGACCGACCCGGGTCTAGTCTTGCAGCACTTTTTTGTAAAGCTACTGCAAGAAATGGCACGAATCGACGACCTGAGACGGCGCGTGCAGGGGCAGTTGCAGGAGCAGCGGGAGCTGGTCGCCCGCCTGCTGGAGCTGCGCGAGCAGTTGCCGGGCTCGCTGTTCGCCCGCTTCTCGGAGTGCGGCAAGGAAGGCTGCGTGTGCCAGGAAGGGCACAAGCACGGGCCCTACTACGTGCTGTCGACGCGGCGCGGGGGCAAGGCCGCTTTCGCCTACCTGGACGAGCAGGCGGCCGGCGAAGCGAAAGAACTGGTCGACGCCCACCGCGCCTTCCGCGACGGGCTCCGGCAGCTCAAGAAGGTCAACGAAGACCTGGTCGGGCTGATGAAGGACTACCAGGCGGCGGCCTCGGAAACGGCCGGGCGCCGAGTCGGTATCGCGGTCGCCGGGTAGCGGCCGAAATTCAAGCAGGATAGGATCTTGGGCTCAGGTCTTAAAGTGGCACCTCAGGTCCAGAATTCGAAGCGCGACGACACGACCAGCACCCGCCGCAAGGCGGTGATGTTGTTCTCCGCCGTCGCGTTCATCGCGCTGGTCGTGGGCTCCTTCCTCGGCGACGGCGGCATGCTGGCGCTGTGGGAGGGCCAGGCACGGGCCGAGCAGGCCCGGTTCGAGTTGGAAGAACTGCGCGCGCAGAACGAGCGGCTGGCCGACGAGATCCGCGCCCTGCGCAGCGATCCGCGCGCGATCGAGCGCATCGCTCGCGAGGAGCTGGGCCTGGCCGCACCGGGCGAGGTGGTCTTCGTCGTGCGCACCGTTCCGGGGCCGCCCGGGCGGCCCTGAACGACCCGACCCTCACGAAGTCCTTGACAGTCGCACTCGCGGCGCATGTAGAATGCCCGCGCACTCGTCAAAGCTGATCGTTCTTTCACCCCCGCTCCTTTGAACGAGTACTGATCAGGAGGAATCACTCGAATGGCGAAGCCGATGACCAAGTCGAAGATCGTGGCCGCTCTGGCCGAGAAGCTCGACGTGCCGAAGAAGACCGCTGCACTGGCGCTCGAGACGCTGGCCGCGATGGCCCACAAGGAAGCCAAGAACGGCTTCACGATCCCCGGCGTCGGGAAGCTCGTCGTGCGCAACTACAAGGCCCGCATGGGCCGGAACCCGCAGACCGGCGAGGCCATCAAGATCCCGGCCCGCAAGCGGCTGAAGTTCGTGGTGGCGAAGGCTGCCAAGGACGCCGTTCTCGGCTCCAAGTAGTTTTTCGAAAGAGCGCGGGCCCGCCTCGGCGAGCCCGCGAGCACGAAGGCGCGGGCCCTCCGAGGATCCGCGCCTTCGCCCTTTTCACCTTCCCTCGTGACCTCGCCCCCGATCTCCCGCCGCCGCGAGTGGCTGCTGCGTCTCGTCCTGCTCGGCTTCTCGCTGGCCTGCTGCGCCGTCACCCTCGAGCTGGTCGCACGCGTGCTCGACGCCCGGCGCGGGGGCGGCAAGGAAGCCAACGAGCGCGACCGCTACCTCCAGCTGGACCCGTACCTGGGATGGCGACCGCGACCGGGGGCTTCTGCCGTCTACCGGCGGCAGGAGTACACCGTCGAGGTCCGCATCAACGCCCACGGCCTGCGCGACCGCGCGCGGCCCGCGCAGCCGACCGGCCCGCGCCTGCTGGCCCTGGGCGATTCGTTCGTCGAGGGCTACACGGTGCCGCTGGAGGCGACGGTCACCCAGCAGCTCGAGGCGCAGCTCCAGGGCTGCGCGGCCGAGGTGTGGAACGGCGGCGTCGGCGGCTACTCGACCGACCAGGAGTACCTGTACTTCGTCCACCACGGCGCCGCGCTGGAGCCGCGGGTCACGCTGCTCTTCCTCTATTACAACGACATCCTCGCCAACACGATCGCGAGCTACTGGGGCACGCCCAAGCCGCTGCTCGAGGAACGCGGCGGCCAGCTCGAGATTCGCAACTTCCCGGTGGCGCAGCCGCGCCCGCCGGCCGCGGCCGAGCCCGCCGAGACGGCGGCGGCCCGCGAGCCACGTCCCTACCTCCACGGCTCGGCGGCCTTCGACTGGTTCGCCAACCGCCTGATGCGCGGGGCGCCGGGGGCCTTCCAGGCGCTGTCCCGGCTCGGGCTGTGGGAGCCGCTCGGCGACGACGGCATCGACGAGCAGATGCTCGTCTACAAGAACCGGCGCGGCCAGAAGGCCGTCGAGGCCGGGTGGGTGCAGACGGGCCGCATCCTCTCCGCGTTGTCCGCGGCCGTCACCAGCCGCGGCAGCCGCTTCGTGCTCGTCTACGTGCCGAGCCGGATGGAGGTCAGCGACCGCGACTGGGAGCTGACGCGGTTGCGCTACGCCCTCAACCTCAACGTGTGGGACCGCGGCCTGGTGGCCCGCCGGCTCGCGGCGATGGCGCGGGCCGAGGGCTACTCGCTGCTCGACCTGACGGAAGCGCTGCGGGCCGTCGACAACGGCGTGCTCGGCGAACCCTACTTCCGGATCGACGGCCACTGGAACGAGCGCGGCCACCGCGCGGCCGCCGCCGCCCTGGCCGCTTTCCTGCGCGAGCGGGGCCTGCTGCCCGCCGGCTGCTGAGGCGGCGAGCGCCTCCTCACAGCAGCGGGCGCAGCGCCTCGGCCAGGCCGGCCAGGAACGTCTCGGGGTCGGTCGCGTCGAGCACGATCTCGAACTTGCCGTCGGGCCGCTTGCGGACGCGGCCGGGGCTGCGCGGGCCGAGCGGCACGACCACCGCCTCGCGGTGGATGCCGAGCGCATCCGTGACCACGAACACCATCTCCATCTCGCGCTGCGTCACCATCTCGAGGGGCATACAGGTGGAAGCGTAACAGCGGAGCACGAGGCGCGCGCGGCCTGCTACCCTCCCGGGGCCCGCATGACCGAGATCCCTCCCGTGGACCCGACCGCCAGCCTGCAGGCCGTGCTCGACGAGGCGCGCGCGCTCGCCGCCGAGGCGGGCGGGCCGCGCGCGGCCGCCGCGGTGACCGAGTCCGCCTCGCTCGAACGCGAGGTCGGCCTCGGCTCGCTGGAGCGGGTCGAGTTGCTCTCGCGGCTCGAGCGGCGCTTCGGCCGCCGACTCGACGAGAGCCACCTGCGGCTCGACACGCTCGGCGAACTGGCGCGCGCATTGAGCGACGCGCCGGGCGCCACGCCGCTGGCCCACGCCGCAGGCACGCGCGGCCCGGAGCTCGCGCCGGCCACGGCCGACCTGACCCGCGGCGCGCGCACCCTGCCGGAGGCGCTGTGGCGGCGCGCCGACGGCCAGCCGGACCGGCCGGCGGTGTTCCTGCGCGAGGACGGCGCCGGCGAAGAACGCACCATCACCTACGCGCAACTGCGCGATGCTGCCGCGGCGGTCGCCTGGGGCCTGCGCGAGCGCGGCGTCGGCCGTGGCGACACCGTCGCCCTGATGCTGCCCACGGGCTTCGACTTCCTGCGCGCGTTCCAGGGCATCCTCGCCGTGGGCGCCGTGCCGGTCCCGATCTACCCGCCGGTGCGGCTCGACCGCCTCGAGGAGTACGCGCTGCGCCAGTCCGCGATCCTCGCCGACGCCGGCGTCAAGCTGCTGGTCACGATCGACCGCGCCCGGCCCGTCGCCGGCCTGCTGCGCTCACGCGTGCCCAGCCTGCTGGCCGTCGTCAGCGCCGGCGAACTGGCGGACACGGGCGGCGTGCTGCGCGCACCCCAGGGCGCGGGTGCCGACCCGGCCTTCATCCAGTACACGTCGGGCAGTACCGGGTCGCCCAAGGGCGTGCTGCTGACCCACGACAACCTGCTCGCCAACATCACCGCCATCCGCGCGGGCCTGCAGGCCGGGCCCACGGACGTCGGCGTGTCGTGGCTGCCGCTGTACCACGACATGGGGCTGATCGGCTCCTGGCTGTTCTGCCTGCACGACGGACTGCCGCTGGCGTTGCTCTCGCCGCTCGCCTTCCTGGCCCGGCCCGAGCTGTGGCTGTGGACGCTGCACGCGCGGCGCGGCACGATGTCCGCGGCGCCCAACTTCGCCTACGAGCTGTGCGCCCGCAAGATCGAGGACGCCGCGATCGAGGGCCTCGACCTCTCTTCGTGGCGCTGCGCGCTCAACGGCGCCGAGCCGGTCAACCCGGAGACGCTGGAGCGCTTCGCGAAGCGCTTCGCGCCGTACGGCTTCCGCCGCGAGGCGATGATGCCGGTCTACGGCCTGGCCGAGAACTCCGTGGGCCTCGCCTTCCCGCCGCCGCTGCGCGGCCCGCGCATCGACCGCGTGCAGCGCGCGGCGTTCGCCGACCACGGGCTGGCCACGGCCGCCGCGACGGACGACGCGGACCCGCTGCGCTTCGTCTGCGTCGGCCGCGAGGCGCCGCTGCACGAGATCCGGATCGTCGACGACGCGGGCGCCGACCGGCCCGAGCGCGCGGTCGGCCGGCTCGTCTTCCGCGGCCCGTCGATGACCTCCGGCTACTACCGCAAGCCCGAGGCCACCGCCGCGATCACGCTGCCGGGCGGCTGGCTCGACAGCGGCGACCTCGCGTACCGCGCCGACGGCGAGCTCTACATCACCGGCCGCCGCAAGGACCTGATCATCAAGGGCGGCCGCAACCTGGTGCCGCAGGAGATCGAAGAGCTCGCCTCCCAGGTCACGGGCATCCGCAAGGGCTGTGTGGCCGCGGTCGGCCTGGCCGCCGCGAGCACCGGCACCGAGGCGCTGGTCGTCGTCGCCGAGACGCGGGCGACGGACGGCGAGGAGCGCCGCGCGCTTGCCGCGGCCGTCACGTCGCGGGTGGCCGAGGCCGTCGGCGTACCGCCCGACCGCGTCGAGCTGGTGCCGCCGGGCTCGATCCCCAAGACCTCGTCCGGCAAGATCCGCCGCGCGGAGACGAAGAGCCTGCTCGAGCGCGGCCTGCTGGGCCAGCGCCACACGCTGTCGTGGGCCACCCGGGTCCGCCTGTTCGCCGGCGTCGCGCGGGCCGGGCTGGCGCAGGCCGCGTCGAGCGCCGGGCTCGCCCTGCGCGGGGCGTGGACCCTGCTCTGCGCGGGCGGCATCACGCTGCTCGCGTGGCCGCTGGCCGCGGTGCTGCCGCCCGCCGGCGTGCGCTGGCTGGAGCGCCACGGCTGCGCCCTGGTGCTGAAGCTGCTCGGCGTCCGGGTCGAGGTCACGGGTCTCGAGCGGGTGCCGAAAGACGGCGCCTGCGTGATCGTCTCCAACCACGCGAGCTACGCGGACGCGGCGGTGTTGCTGGCGGCGCTGCCGTTCCCGGTCGCCTTCGCGTTCAAGCGCGAGGCGATCGACTACCCGATCGTCGGCACCTTCCTGCGCCGCGCAGGCCACCTGCCGGTCGAACGCTTCGACGCGGCGCAGTCGGCGCAGGACGCGAGCCGCGTCACCCAGGCGCTGGTGGCCGGCGAACGGGTCGTGGTCTTCCCCGAGGGCACCTTCACCGCCGCCGCCGGCCTGCGACCGTTCAAGCTGGGCGCGTTCCACGCCGCCGCCGAGGCCGGCGTGAGCGTCGTGCCGGTGGCCCTCGTCGGCACCCGGCGCCTGCTGCGCGATGGCTCGTTCGTACCCCGGCGGGTCTCGATCGAGGTCCACGTCGGCACGCCCATCGCCCCGCCGGGTGTGGGCGGAGGAGCCCGGGCGACGGAGCCCACCGGCCCGAGCGCCGGGATTCACTCCCGGCGCGAGCCGCCGATTTCCACGGGCTGGCACGGCGTGATCGGCCTGCGCGATGCGACGTTCGAGGCGATCGCCTCCCGCTGCGGCGAGCCGCGCCTCGACCTCGTCTCCGCGGGCCCGGAGCGGACGCCGTGAGCGGCAGCGCGCGCCGGCTGAGCCTCGGCGACGTCACGGCCGCCCGCGAGCGGCTGCGGCCCCACCTCGCGCCGACGCCGCTGCGCGAGAGCCTGGCCGCGCCCGGAGCCCGCCTCAAGCTCGAGTGCTACCAGCCCACGGGCTCGTTCAAGGTCCGTGGCGCGACCAACCGGATCGCCGCGCTGACGGCGGACGAACGCGCGCGCGGCATCGTCACCGCCTCAGCCGGAAACCACGCGCTCGGCGTGGCCTTCGCCGTCTCGCGGCTGGGCCCGCTGCCGGCGACGGTGTTCGTGCCGACCTCCGCGCCGCTCGCCAAGCGCCGCAAGCTCGGCCTGTTCCCGGTGCAGGTGATCGTGCAGGGCGCCGACTACGACGAGGCCGCTGCGGCCGCCCACGCGTTCGAGCGCGAGACGGGCGCCGTCTACGTCCACGCCTTCGACGACGTTTACACGGCGGCCGGCCAGGGCACCGTGGCGCTCGAGTTGCTCGCGCAGGCGCCCGACCTCGACGCGGTGATCGTGCCCGTCGGCGGCGGCGGCCTGATCAGCGGCATCGCCACGGTGCTGCACGCGCAGGCCCCTGGCGTGCGCGTGATCGCGGTCCAGCCGGAGGCTTCCCCGGCCCTGCGCGAGTCGCTGCGCGGGGGCGCGCCACGGCTCGAGTACCCCGCGGGCCCCACGCTGTGCGACGGGCTGTCGGGCGGCATCGGCCACTTCGTGTGGGTCCACCGCGAGCTGATCCACGAGGTGGTCGAGGTGCCCGAGAGCGAGACCCGCGAGGCGATCGCGGAGCTCGTCGCCTGCGATCAGCTCCTGGCCGAGGCCTCGGGCGCGATCGCGGTCGCGGCGCTGCGCTCGGGCCGGGTCAAGGCCGCGCGGCCGGTGGCGGTGATCACCGGCGCCAACCTCGACGCCGCCGTGCTGGCCGAGATTCTCGCGGAGCGGCGATGAGAGCCGAACGCGACAGCGACCGCTGGTTCGCGCCCGCGGCGGCGGGCGTCAGCGTGGTGGCCGGGACCGCCGTCGGCGGCGCGGCGTTCGGCCTGCCCGGGGCCGCGGGCGGGCTGCTGGTCGGCGGCGGCGCGGGCTGGGCGCTGGCTCAGCGCCTGTCGCGGCGCACGCGGACGCGGCGGCGCGCGCTGGCCACGCCGTTCCCCGAGCGCTGGCGCGCGTACCTCGAGGAACGCTACGACCACTTCGAGCGGATGGCGCCCGACTGGCGCGCCCGCTTCGAGGCCGACCTGCGCATCTTCCTCGCCGAGCAGCGGATCACCGGCGTCGGCGTCGACGTCACCGACGAGTTGCGGCTGCTGGTCGCGGCCTCCGCGGTGACGCTCTCGGTCGGCTGGCCCACCTACGAGTGGGACCAGCTCACCGAGGTGCTGCTCTACGCCGACGACTTCGACCGCGACTGGCGCGTGGAGGACGCGGAGGACCCCGACCGCGCGGGCGAGACCCACCCGTGGGGCACGATCATCCTCTCCGTGCCCTCGCTGGAGCAGAGCTTCGACGACCCCGACGACGCGTTCCACGTCGGCCTCCACGAGTTCGCCCACCTGCTCGACGTCGACCAGAGCCACTTCGACGGCATCCCGCCCGGCCTCTCCGGCGCGGCGGCGCAGGCCTGGACCCAGCTCGCGGCGAAGGAGATGGAACGCCTGCGCCGCGGCCGCTCGGTGCTCGACGAGTACGGCTCCGAGGAGCCCGCCGAGTTCTTCGCCTGCGCGGTCGAGGCTTTCTTCGAGGCCTCGCTGGCGCTGCGCCGCCGCCACGCGGAGCTCTACGCCGCGCTGCGCGACTACTTCGGCCAGGACCCGGCGGCCTGGGACGACGCGCGGGGACTCGCGCTGTGATCTCGCGGCGCGAGCTCGTGCTGCGCGCGGCGCTGCTGACCTTCGGCGCGACGCTGGCGCTGGGCGCGGGCGAGCTGGCGCTCCGCCTGCTCGACTCGCGTCCCCCCGGCAAGGGCCCCGAGCCGACCCTCGACCTGCTGCGCGAGAACGAGCGCGGCACCGGGTCCTATCGCCTCAAGCCGGGGCTCGACCTGACGCTCGACATCGAGGGCATGAAGGTCCGCTTCGCCACCAACCGCCACGGCATGGCCTGGCGCGAGACCGAGGAGCCGAAGCCCGACGGCGTCCGGCGGGTGGCCGTGCTCGGCGACTCGTTCACGATGGGCTGCTGGACGCCGAGTTGGCGCGAGACCTTCGTCGGCGTGATGGAGCGCGACCTGCCCGCGGGCTTCGAGGCTCTCAACTTCGGCGTCGGCGGCTACGGCCTGCTCGACGAGGAGCTGATCCTGCGCGAGCAGGCGCTGCGCTTCTCCCCCGACCTGGTGATCGTGGCGCTGTTCGTCGGCAACGACTTCCGCGACACCTGGCTCGGCCTCGACAAGGAGCGGCTCGAGGGCGGCACCGCGGTGCTCGACGCCGAGGTCGTGCGGCGCCGGGTGCCGGAGGCGGACCGCCCGCCGGACGGCGTGCGCTCGACCGACTGCCCGCCGTCCGGCCTGGCCGCCGCGCTGTCGGGCTCGGCGCTGTTCCGTCGCGTCGAGCGCCTGCTGGACCGCGACGGGCTGTGCGTCGACTTCCGCCCCAGCGCGGAGTTCACCCAGTTCTCCTACTGGTCGCGCTCCACGCCGTCGCCCGTGGCGCTCGAGGCGCGGGCCGCGACGCTGCGGGCGCTGGAGGCGATCCGTTCGGCGACGGATGCCGCGGGCGCGCGCCTCGGCGTGGTCGCCATCCCCACCTTCGACCAGGTCCACGCCCGCCGCTGGCAGGGCCGGAACTTCGACCTCGGGCTGCCGCAGGCCTGGCTCGGCGCCTGGGCCCGCGAGCAGGGGGTCCCCTACCTCGACCTGCTGCCGCCGATGCGCGAGCACCTGGCGCGCACCGGGGAGCGGCTGTACCTGCGCCGCGACGTGCACTGGAACGCGCGCGGTCACGCCTTCGCCGGCGAGGCGATCGCGCAGTGGGTCCGTTGTTGCGCGAGACCGCGTTGACGGCGGCCTGGCGCGCGCGGCTGCAGAACCTGGCACTGCTGGCGGTCTCCTGCGGCGTCGTCCTGCTCGGCCTGGAACTCGCCGCCCGCGTCGAACGAGCCTCCCGCGGCGGCGGCAAGGAGCGCAACGAACGCCTCGAGTACATGGTCCACGACCCGCGGCTCGGCTGGCGCATGCGGCCGGGGGCGAAGGTCGTCTACGACCGGCGCGAGTACCGGGTGGACGTGGAGGTCAACGCGCTCGGCCTGCGCGACGTGCCGCGCGACC
>JAMPXO010000030.1 GCA_023701125.1 Vicinamibacteria bacterium
CTCCGTCGGACAGCGCAGCCTCCTCCGCCCCCGCACGTTCCATCGGGTTCCAGCGCCGGGATGAACCCGTCGCCGGTCCCGCGGGGGCTCCGTCGGACAGCGCAGCCTCCTCCGCCCCCGCACGTTCCATCGGGTTCCAGCGCCGGGATGAACCCGTCGCCGGTCCCGCGGGGGCTCCGTCGGACAGCGCAGCCTCCTCCGCCCCCGCACCCCCATCGGCTAGATCCAGCCGCGGTGGCGGAAGTACCAGACGAGACCGCCGGGCAGGGCGACCATCAGGCACAGCGCCCACAGGTAGCCGAAGCGCCACTTCAGCTCGGGCATGAACTCGAAGTTCATGCCGTAGATGCCGGTGATCACGGTCAGGCAGGCCAGCACGGCCGTGACCACGGTCATCCGCTTCATCGTCTCGTTGAGGCGGTTGTTGACCGCATTCAGGTACGCGTCGAGCGTGCCCTGGGTCATGTCCTGGTACGCGTAGGACGCATCCACGATGCGGTACAGGTTGTCGTAGATGTCGCGGAAGTAGATCGCCGCCTTGGCGCTGATCATCCGGAACTCGCCGCGCGAGAGGCGGTGCACGATCTCGCGCTGTGGCGTGCAGATCCGCCGCAACTGGGCGACGTCGCGCTTGAGGTGGAAGATGTGGTCCAGCGTCTCCTTGCTCGGGTTCTCGAACACCTCGACCTGCACGAGCTGGATCTTGTCCTCCAGGCTGTCCAGGTTCGGGAAGTAGTGCTCGAACATCTGGTCCAGGATCTGGTGGAGCAGGAAGTCGACGCCCTTCGGCATCGCCGCCTGCAGGTTCTTGCCGCACTGCTCGCGGGCCGCGGTGATCGAGCGCATCGGCCCGCGGTGGTGGGTGATCAGGAAGTTGCGGCCCAGGAACACGTCGAGCTCGCGGGTCTCGAACTTGTCCGTCGGCGCGTCGAAGCGGATGCCGTGGACGATCATGAAGAGGTAGTCCTCGTAGTCGTCCACCTTCGGGTGGTTGACGTCGGACAGACAGTCCTCGATCGCCAGCGGGTGCAGGTGGAAGGGGTCCTCGAGGATCGTCGCTTCGCCGACGGTCGGGTCCTCGAGGTCGATCCAGTGCAGCGCGTCGGGCGCCTCCGTGTACAGCTCCGGCCGGAACTCCGCGTGCTGCTCGATGCGGCCGTGCGCGAAGCGGTAGTAGCTGAGCACGAAGGCGCCCTCTTGGCGTGTGCGGCGTTAATCCGAGGCGCGCTGCGCGAGCTGCGCCTGTGCGGCCGCGAGCCGGGCGATCGGCACCCGGTACGGCGAGCACGAGACGTAGTCGAGCCCCACCTTGTGGAAGAACTGGATCGACGCGGGGTCGCCGCCGTGCTCGCCGCAGACGCCGATCTTCAGGCCCGGCTTGGCGGCCCGGCCCTTGGCGACCCCCATCTCCACGAGCTGGCCGACGCCGGCCACGTCGATCGAGACGAACGGATCCTTCTCGAGAATGCCGTGCTCCTGGTAGTAGCCCAGGAACTTGCCCGCGTCGTCACGCGACAGGCCGAAGCCCATCTGGGTGAGGTCGTTGGTGCCGAACGAGAAGAACTGCGCCTCCTTGGCGATTTCGTCGGCGGTCATCGCGCCACGCGGGACCTCGATCATGGTGCCGACCAGGTAGTCGACCGGCACGCCCCTGGCCTTGCCCAGGACCGCGGCGGCCTCCTGCAGCACGATCGCCTTCTGCCGCTTCAGCTCCTCGACGTGGCCGACCAGCGGGATCATCACCTCGGGCTTGACCGGGGTGCCCTTCTTCGCGACCGCGACCGCGGCCTCGAAGATGGCGCGCGCCTGCATGCGCGTGATCTCGGGGTAGGTGATGCCGAGGCGGCAGCCGCGGTGGCCGAGCATCGGGTTGAATTCGTGCAGCTCTTCGACGGCGCGGAGCAGCTTCTCCACCTCGGCGATCTTGCGCGCGTTCTTCTTCTCGCCCAGCGCGCGCAGCGTCGCCACCTGCACCATCAGCTCCTCGCGCTTGGGCAGGAACTCGTGCAGCGGCGGGTCCAGCGTGCGGATCGTGACCGGCGTGCCCTTCATCTCCTTGAACAGGCCGGCAAAGTCGGCGCGCTGCATCGGCAGCAGCTTCTTCAGCGCACCGGTGTAGTCGGCGATCGGCTTGTTGTACTCCTTCTGGATCGCCGCCAGCTCCTTGCGGATCGCGGACGCCTGCGCGCCCTTGGCGTCGGCCAGCCGCGCCTTCTGCTTGGCGATCAGGTCCAGGCCGCGCTGGCCGCGAGACGCCGCCAGGATCATCTGCACCACGTAGCGCAGCCGGTCCTCGGCGAAGAACATGTGCTCGGTGCGGCACAGGCCGATGCCGCGGGCACCGAAGGCGTAGGCCACCTTGGCGTCGCGCGGAATGTCGGCATTGGCACGAATGCCCAGCCGCCGGACCTCGTCGGCCCAACCCAGCAGCTTCTCGAACTTCTGGTAGATCACCGACCTCGCGGGCTTGAGCTGGCCGTTGACGACCTGCAACACCTCGGAGGGGCTGGTCGGCAGCGCCTGCAGCATGACGTCGCCGGTGGCGCCGTCGATCGAGATCGAATCGCCCTCCTTGACGACCTTGCCGCCGACCTTGAGCTTGCGCGCCTTGGCGTCGATCTCGAGCGAGCCGCAGCCGACGACCGACGGCTTGCCCATCTGGCGGCCGACGACAGCGGCGTGCGACGTCATGCCGCCGGTCGCCGTCAGGATGCCCTGCGCCACGTTCATGCCGTGGATGTCGTCCGGCACCGTCTCCATGCGGACCAGCAGCACCTTGCGGCCCTTCGCCGCCCACGCCACCGCCTCGTCCGCGGTGAACACGACGACGCCCGTGGCGGCGCCCGGCGAAGCCGGCAGGCCCCTCGCCGCGACCGGCGCCTTGGCCCGCGCCTTCGGCTCGAAGATCGGGTGCAGCAACTGGTCGAGCGCCTGCGGCTCGACCTTGAGCAGCGCCTCCTCCTTGGTGAGGATGCCCTCCTCGACCAGGTCGACCGCGATGTGGACGGCCGCCAGCCCCGTGCGCTTGCCGTTGCGCGTCTGGAGCATGAACAGCTCGTTCTCCTGGATCGTGAACTCGAAGTCCTGGATGTCCTTGTAGTGGCGCTCGAGGCGGGTGGTGATCTCGCGCAGCTTGCGGTACGCCTCCGGCATCACCTTCTCGAGGTCGACGATCGGGTGCGGCGTGCGGATGCCCGCGACGACGTCCTCGCCCTGCGCGTTCTGCAGGAACTCGCCGTAGAACTCCTTGGCGCCCGTCGAGGGGTTGCGGGTGAAGCCGACGCCCGTGGCGCAGTTGTCGCCCATGTTGCCGAACACCATGGCCTGCACGTTGACCGCGGTGCCGAGGTCGTGCGGGATGTCGTTCAGCTTGCGGTAGGTCACCGCTCGCGGGTTCATCCAGCTCTCGAACACCGCGTTGCGGGCGCCCGCGAGCTGCTGCCGGGGGTCCTGCGGGAACGGGTGATGGGTCTGGGACTGGACCACCTTCTTGAAGCGGGCGATCACGTCGTCGAGGTGGGCCTCGGTCAGGTCGACGTCCGTCCGCGCCTTGGCCTTGGCCTTGACCGCGTGCAGCTCGTGCTCGAAGTGGTCCTTGTCGATGCCCAGCACGACGTTGCCGAACATCTGGATGAAGCGGCGATAGGAGTCCTTGGCGAAGCGGCCGTTGCCGGTCTTCTTCTTCAGGCCTTCCACCGACGCGTCGTTGAGGCCGAGGTTGAGGATCGTGTCCATCATCCCGGGCATCGAGAACTTGGCGCCCGAGCGCACCGACACGAGCAGCGGGTCGGCGGCATCGCCGAGCTGCTTGCCCATCAGCGCCTCGAGCCGCTCGAGCGCCGCGACGATCTCGGCCTCGATCTCGGGCGTCAGCGAACCGCCGCGCTCCTGGAACAGGTTGCAGGCCTGGGTCGAGATGGTGAAGCCGGGCGGCACGGGCAGGCCGGCGTTGGTCATCTCGGCGAGGCCAGCGCCCTTGCCGCCGAGAGTGTCCTTCATGTCCCTGTGGCCGTCGGCCTTGCCGCCGCCGAAGAAGAAGACGTACTGGGTCACGCGATGCCTCCGAGTCGAGAAAGATCAGCGATGCGATAGAAGAGGCCGAGCGTCTCCCGCAGGAGTGCCAGCCGGTTGCCGCGGACCGAAGCGTCCTCGGCCATGACGAGTACCTGATCGAAGAAGCGGTCGACGGGCGCGCGCAGGCTCCGCAGCGCCACCAGCCGCTCCGCGTAGGCCCCTGCCCCGCGGCCGAGCGCCACGACGGCGGCGTGCAGCTCGCGCTCCGCGTCGTGGTCGAACAGCTTCGGGTCGACCGCCGTGGCGGGAGCGTCCTTGTCGAGGATGTTGCGGGCGCGCTTGAAGGCGACCGCGAGGCTCTGGAAGTCAGCCGCCGCCTCGCCCAGCACCTGGGCCAGGGCGCGGGCCCGCAGCAGCACCTCGCGCGGGTTCTCCAGCGCCGCCGGCTCGGCCGCCCCGACCGCCGCGCGGACCACGTCGACCGCGAAGCCGCGAGCGGCCAGCACGGCCTCCAGCCGCTCCAGCAGGAAGTTGTCGAGCGCCTCGGCGACAGGCATCGCGGGCGGCTTCGCCGGCGCCGGATACGCGGCGAGCGCCGCGCGCACGAGCGTCCGCAGGTCGGGCGACGAGCCCTGGGGCCAGAAGTCCAGCAACACGCGGATCACGCCCTGGCCTGCGCGGCGCAGGCCGAACGGGTCGCGGCTGCCGGTCGGCATCTCACCGATCGAGAAGTAGCCGGCGAGGGTGTCGAGCTTGTCGGCGAGCGATACGGCCGCGAACAGTCGCGCGGCCCGGCCGGCAACGGCGCCCGCGGGCGCTGCGGTCTCCTCCACCGAGACCGGGTGGTAGTGCCAGCGGACGGCGGCAGCGACATCCGCGTCAGCCCCGCCCTGGGCCTCGAGGTAGAGGCCGCCCATCACGCCCTGCAGCTCCGTGAACTCGCGCACCATCGCGGTCGTCAGGTCGGCCTTGCACAACCGGGCGGCCTCGCGCGCGCCGTCCACGTCGTCCTTCGCCAGCACGCCCGCCGCGGCCATCGCGTCGACCAGCTTCTCGAGCCGCTCCGCCTTCTGGCGATAGCTGCCGAGCTCGCGGTGGAAGGTCACGCCCTCGAGGTCTGCCACGCGGTCCGCGAGCGTGCGCTTGCGGTCCTCGCCCCAGAAGAACGCCGCATCGCGCAGCCGCGCGACGACCACCCGCTCCATGCCGGCGACGATCGCCGCACCGGCGGCACCGTCCGTGTTGGTGACGGCGGCAAATCGCGCGATCGTGTTCCCGTCGGGAATCGGCACGTATTTCTGATGGTGGACGAGCACCGTTTCCAGCACGTCGACGGGCAACGAACGGAACTCCTCGGGCACCGAGCCGACCAGGACCGTCGGCCACTCGACGAGATCGCGCCACTCGCCGGCGATCTCGTGGGCCGGGGCGCCCGCGGTCTGCAGCGAAGCGTCGATGCGGGCCGCGCGCTCGGCCGGATCGAGCAGCACGTGGCGCTCGCGCAGCCGCTTGATCAGGTCGTCGAAGCTCGCCACGTCGGCCGGCGCGCCGCCCGAGCCGCGGGGCAGGAAGCGATGACCGTGGGTGGCTCGACCGCTGCCGAGCAGCCGCGCGCCCTTCGCAGCGTTCACCAACTCGAAGATCTCGAACGGAATCACGGCGCCGTCGAGCAGCGCCACGATCCAGCGGATCGGCCGCCCGAACGGGAACGCGCCCTTGCCATCGTCGAGCCACGCGTCCCAGCTCATCCGCTTCGGGAACGCGAGCGAGCGCAGCAGCGCCGCCAGCAACTCGGGCAGCACCTCGCCCGCCGGCCGGCCGGGCACCGCCTTCACGAACAGCAGGTTCAGCTCGTCTGGCTTGTTCGCGTCCTTGGCCCGCGTCAGCAGCGCTTCCGGCGCGACACCGTTCTTCTTCGCGAAGCCGTCGGCGGCCTTCGTCCAGGCCCCCGTGGCGTCCTTCGCGGCCTTCAGCGCGGGCCCCCACACGAGGGTGTCGGCGTCGGCCTGGCGCTCGCTCACGCCCGCGCCCAGCGCCAGCCTGCGCGGCCCCCACATGACGCGGACGTCGGACGAGCCGCCGTCACCCGACAGCCCGTGCTTCTCGCGCAGGCTGGCGAAGGAGGACGCCAGGCCCTCGCCCAGTCCGGGCAGCCACGACGCCGGCATCTCCTCGAAGCCGATCTCGATCAGGAGCTCAGCCACGAGTCACCTCCGTCGCAGCTGGCGCCGGTGGTGCGAGCCTCGCGTGCTCGGCTTCCACCCAACCCGCGGCCACCGCGCAGGCCAGCTTGCGGATCGCCAGGATCATGCCGGCGCGCTGGCTGACCGAGATCGCGCCGCGGGCGTCGAGCACGTTGAACGCGTGCGAGCTCTTCAGGCACCAGTCGTAGGCCGGCAGCACGGTGCGACCACCTTCCAGCTTCAGCACCCGCCAGCCTTCGGCCAGCGACTGGTCGAAGATCCGCCGGTGCAGTTCCACGTCCGCCTGCTCGAACGAGTAGCGCGAGAGCTGGAACTCCTCCTCGTGGCGCACGTCCCGGTAGCGCACGCCGTCAGACCAGCGCAGGTCGTAGACGTCGTCGACGTCCTGCAGGTACATCGCGATCCGCTCCAGGCCGTAGGTGATCTCGGCCGAGATCGGCGCCAGGTCGATGCCGCCCGCCTGCTGGAAGTAGGTGAACTGGGTGATCTCCTGGCCGTCGAGCAGCACCTGCCAGCCGATGCCCCAGGCGCCCAGCGTCGGCGACTCCCAGTTGTCCTCTTCGAAGCGCACGTCGTGGGCGGCGGGGTCGATGCCGATCGCCTCCAGGCTCGCCAGGTACACGTCCTGGACGTCCTTCGGCGCGGGCTTGAGGATCACCTGGAACTGCTGGTGCTTGTAGAGCCGGTTGGGGTTCTCGCCGTAACGTCCGTCGGCCGGGCGCCGCGAGGGCTGCAGGTAGGCGACATTCCAGTGCCGCGGCCCGAGCACGCGCAGGAAGGTCTCCGGGTGCATCGTGCCCGCGCCGACCTCGACGTCCCAGGGCTGGTGGACGAGGCACCCGTGCTGGGCCCAGTAGCGCTGGAGCGCGAAGACGATTTCCTGCAGGTTCATCCAGTGACCTCGCGCGAGAGCTCGCGGAACACCCGCAACGAGCGCAACTCGCGTTCGAGATGGCGCTCGATCAGAGCGCGGTGAAAGGCCTCGAGACTCTCGAGGGCCGGGGGCGCATCGGCCACGAAAGTGGCAGGCGCTTCCTTGAACAGCCGCCGCAAGCCCTGCCGCGTCACCTCGGACAGGATCGGGCCCGAGGCCGGGCTGCAGCCGTCGCAGATGAAGCCGTGGGCCAGCGAGTGGTAGACGAGGCGGCCGCCCGGCAGCGCGCCGTCGCAGCGCGCGCAGCGGTCGATCGAGGGATACAGCCCGTGCAGCCGCAGCAACCACGCCTCGAGGTAACGCGCCAGCGGGGTGCACGCGCCGCCATCTTCGCCCGCCCGGGTGACGGCCACCGCCAGCCGGTAGACCGCGTCTTCGGTCTGCGCCTCCTGCGCGAAGGCGTCGAGCAGCTCGGCGAAGTACGACAGCGCGGCGGCCGCATCCGGCCCGCGTCCCGCCATCGGGAAGGCCGAGCGCAGCAGCTCGCACTCCCCCACCCGCAACAGGTCGGCGCCTTGCCGCCCGTACAGCCCGACCCGCACCTCGGACAGCGTCTCCAGCGACGACTGGTAGCGGGAGCGTGGACCGCGCGCGCCGCGGGCGACAGCCCGCAGCTTGCCGTGGTCGCGGGTCAGCAGGACCACGACCTTGCTCGTCTCGCCGAGCTTGAACGTGCGCAGGACCAGGGCGTCGGAAGTGAAGGGGGGCATCGGAGAAGGGGGCCTATTTCGCGCCGCGGAAACGCCTGAGTTTCGCACACCGGGGCAGGGCCGTGTTAGCTTGCCGGACAGTGCCATGAAGCCCCTTCGCATCGCTCTGATCGTGCTCGGCGGCGCCGCCGCGGGTCTCGCGGGCAACGCCGTCCACCCCACCGGCCTCGAGCTGGGCCGCAATGCCTTCCTGCGCCAGGGCGACGAGGTGATCCCGGTCGCCGAGGCGAAGGTTCGCCACGAGCGGGGGGCGCTGTTCCTCGACGCCCGCGGCCGCATGTTCTGGGAGATGGCGCGCATCCCCGGCTCCGTGAACCTGCCGGACGAGGACTTCGACCGCGCCTTCGCGGCCCTGGAGCCTCAACTGCGGGCCCGCTTCGACCTCGTCGTGTACTGCTCGGGCTACGGCTGCGAGGCCAGCCACAAGGTCGCGGAACGCCTGCGCGACAAGGGCATCCACGCCGCCATCGTCGAGGAGGGCTTCCCCGCGTGGCAGGACGCCGGCTACCCGACCGAGCAAGGAGCGCCCATCGGGTTCTGGCGCCGAGATGAACTCGGCGCCAGTCCCGCGGGGGCTCCGTCGGGCAACGCAACCTCCTCCGCCCCCGCACCCCCGGCATGATCGAACTGCTGCGTCGCGAGCCCGTGCACCGCGTGCTCAGCCTGGTCCTGGGCGTGGTCTTCGTCTTCGCGAGCCACGACAAGATCCTCGACCCGGTGGCCTTCGCGCGGATCGTCTACTACTACCGCCTGCTCGGCCCCAACGCGGAGATCCCGCCGTTCGTCGCCAACGCGTGGGCAGTGACGCTGCCGTGGATCGAGCTCGTCGCCGGCGGGCTGCTGATCCTCGGCACGGGCCGCGACGTGTGGCGGCGCGAGGCGGCCGCGGTGTGCGGCGCGCTGCTCGTCATCTTCATCGCGGCGGTGGGTTATGCGATGGCCCAGGGCATCGACCTGCGCAACTGCGGCTGCTTCAGCCTCGACGGCGAGGGCCGCAGCGCGGGCCTGATGTTGATCGCGGGCGACCTCGGCCTGCTCGCCATGGCCGCCGTGCTGGCGCTGCTGCCGCCCCGCCCCGCTCAGGGCAAGGGCGGCGCCCAGTCCCCCTCGTAGAGCAGTTCGACCTCGCCCGTCTGCACGACGTCGCTGCCTTCGGGCCAGGCGACCGACAACGTGCCGCCGTCGCAGACGGCCTTCACGCCGTCGCGCTCGACGAAATCGTGCAGGATCGCCGCGACCACGGCGCTCGCCGAGCCGGTGCCCGAGGCCTCGGTCGGCCCCACGCCGCGCTCCCAGAAGCGGACCCGGATCTCCCGCCGCGAGAGCACGGTCACGAACTCCACGTTCGTGCGTTCCGGGAAGAAGGAGTGACGCTCGAGCACGGGCCCCAGTCGGGCGATCAGCGCGTCGTCGGCGGGAGGCTCGCAGAACACGGCGCAGTGCGGATTGCCGAGCGACGTGGCCGTGATCCTGACCGTCACGCCCGCCGCCTCGAGCGGGTGATCCATCACCCACGGCGCCTCGGGCGACAACGTGGTCGGGATCTCGCGCGAGGCCAGGATCGCAGGACCGAGCCCCGTCTGCACGCGGAAGCGACCCGAGCCGAGCGGCTCGATACCGACGGGCCGCGGCCCCGGCGGCGGCAGCACGACGTGCTGCGCCGGCATCAGGCCGCTGGCGAAGGCCCACGCCGCGAGGCAGCGCACGCCGTTGCCCGACAGGCCGCCGTCACTGCCGTCGGCGTTCCACAACCGCATCCCGAGTTGGTCGGCGCCGAGCGGGCGCCAGGTGATGACGCCGTCGCCGCCCGCGCCGCGGTGGCGGTCGCACAACCGGCGAGCGGAGGCCCCGTGCGGCTGCGGCAGGACCGCCTCGGCGACCAGGATGAAGTCGTTGCCGAGCCCGTGGGCCTTGGCGAACTTCACTTCTTCTTGCCCTTGCCGAGGTCCGGCGGAGGCGGCGGGAACGTGCCCAGGGCCAGCACCCGACGCTCGCCCAGGCCCGCGAACACGAACCGTTCGCCCCCATCCTGGGTCTTGTAGACACCGTTCTGCGTGCCGATGAAGAACTCTGCCCCGGAGTCGGGGGCCAGCGGGAACAGCATGATCGAGGGCGTGCGGTCGCGCAGGTCGCGCTCCGACAGCCGCTCCCACCTCCGGCCGAGGTCGACCGTGCGGTACAACCCGTCGTGGGCACAGGCGTAGAGGAACGGCCCGAGCCAGAAGAGGTCGGAGACCGCCTTGCCCTCGAGGCCGATCGAGGCCCAGGTGGCGCCGGCGTCGCCAGAGCGGAACACGCCTGCGTCGCCCGTCGCGGCCAGGATCACGGGGTCGACGGCGAAGAAGCTGGACACGGCCAGCGCCCGCACGTCGCGCGCCGGCATTCCGTCGCCAGGCCCCGAAAACGTCTCCCCGTCCTCCGACACGAACACGCCGCCACTGGTCGCGGCCACCAGGTGCGGACCCGGCCACTCCAGCCGGTACACGGCACCCGCCAGCGGCAGGCGCTTGAAGCCACGCATCGGATCGACCGAGCGGAACAGCCCGCCACCCGTCGCCACGTAGACCGTGGGATCGGCCGGCGCGTAGCGCGAGGTGAGCACGGCGAAGGCGTTCTCCTCGAGCGGCAAGCGCTTCCAGGTCTCGCCGAAGTCGATCGAGTGGTACAGCCCGCGGTCGCCACCCACGTAGACCTCGAGCCCGTAGGGCCGCACCAGCCGGACCGGCGCGGCATCCGGCGGCGCCACGTCTTCGCCGGGCAGCGTGACCGGCTCCCACTTGCCGCCCCAGTCCCGGGTGCGGAACAGGCCGCCATCCGTCCCCGCGAACATGGTCAGTGTCGTGATCACGGGCGGGCCTGGCCGCGGCGTGGGGGTCGGCTCCGGCGTCGGCTGCTGGGCGCGGGCGCGGGCCGCGAGCGCGGCCGCGACCCCTGTCAGCCAGGTGCGACGCTTCATGCGCCGAACGCCTCGCGCAAGCGGCGGGCCGTGATCACGGGCTCCTCCGGCACGACCCGGGTCTCGCCCACGGCGGTCATGAAGTTGGCGTCGCCGCTCCAGCGCGGCACGACGTGCATGTGGATGTGGTCGGCCACGCCGGCCCCCGCGACCTGGCCGAGGTTCATGCCGACGTTGAAGCCGTCGGGCCGATACAGCGAGCCCATCAGCCCCGTCAGTCGCCGCGAGAGCGCCATCATCTCGAGCAGCTCCGCGTCCGTGGCCTCGTCGAGCCGGCCGACGTGGCGGCGCGGCGCCACCATCACGTGGCCGCCCGTGTAGGGGTACAGGTTGGCGATCACGAAGCAGCCCTCGCCGACGTGGGCGATCAGGCTGGCGCCCTCGGGCGCCTTCAGCGCGTTGCAGAACACGCAGCCCGGCTCCTTCGATCCCCCGCTCACGTAGCGCAGCCTCCAGGGCGTGAACAGCCGTTCCATCGTCAGAGGCGCGGAGCCTCGGGCTCGACCTCGAACACCGGAAAGGTCGCCCGCACGCCCTTGAACTTGGCGTCGCCCGCGTAGCGCAGCAGCACCCGACGGCCCAGCTCCTCGTCCGAGTATCCCATCAGCCGGACCGGGCCCTGGTAGACCTCCTTCAGCTCGACCAGCGTCTCGAGCTGCACGAAGCCCGCCCGCGACAGCGCGATGCCCTCGTTGAACAGCGCCCCGTCGGGTCCGACCGTGACGCTGATCTCCGGGTTGGCCGGCACGTGGGCCGCGCCCGGGTCGGTGAACTCGTCCTGGTCCATCGGCTTCTTGGCCGCGGACGAGAGCCGGCCCGCGAGATTCACGTTGCGGCCGATGACGGTGGTCTGGACCTCTTCTTCGTCCGCGATGAAGCGGGCGACATAGACCCGGCCGTAGTGGATCGAGACGCCCATGCGGAACGCGGTGCGTCCCTGCTGGCGCAGCCGGGCCAGCGCCTCCTGGCACAGTACCGCGGTGCGCACCGCGTGCAGCGGACCCTTGGCGTCGCCACGCTCGGCACCGTAGGTCACCATCATGCCGTCGCCGAGGAACTTGTCGACCAGGCCGTCGAAGCGGCGCACGATCGGCACGAAGGCATCGAACACGGTGTACAGCTCGCGGGTCAGCTCGCCTTCGGAGATCTGGCCCTCCGAGGTCTGGGTGAAGCCGCGCAGGTCGAGGAACAGCACCGTCGCGTTGACGGCGTTGTTCGAGACCTTGGCCGCCTCCGCGAACTCGAACACCCGGTCCCCCGCCCGCAGGCGGCGCTCGAACTCCTGTTCGGCCGCCAGGCCCTCGGCGACTCGTACCCGGTCGCGGAGGTGGCAGATGACCTCGAAGCGGCGGACCGCGGTCGCCAGGTCGAGGAACGCCGCGGCGACCTCCCACGACTTGCGGCGGTCGAGTTCCACGCGCACCCGCGGCGCCGCCGCCAGCCGCGCGGAGAGCGTCGACGCGTCCGCGAACAGGTACTCGACGACCGCGTGGTGCAGGGCCACCCGGGCCGCGCCACCGGGTGCCGCCAGCAGCGCCGCATGGCCCGCGCCGAAGTGGCGCTCGAGGCGGACGACGAGCCCGCGCTCGCGCTCCTTGAAGCGGCGCTCCACCTCGGTGGCCAGCACCTGGTGGATCTCGCGGAAGACCTCGTCCGGCAACCGCAGCCCCCCCGGGGCGAGGTACGCGGAGAGGTCGAGCGGATCGATCGCCGTGTGCACGAACGCGAAGCCGTCTCCCACCACCGCGTCGGTGACGGCGTTGCCGGGGTGGATGCCCTGCAGCACGCGATCGCGGGCCTCCGGCGGCAGGCCGGTGGTCCGCGCCGACTCCTCCACGGCCTTGTGGATCGGCCCCAGCAGCGCGGGCAGCCGCGGCCGCAGCCGCTTCACGACCGGCTTCTTCGCCTCGTACTCCGCGAGGCAGGCTGCGGCGTCCTTCGAGTGGGCCAGCCAGAACAGCGAGACCAGGCCCTGGCGGCGGTCGGATCGCCGCGCCGCGCGCAACATGCGGCCGAGCGCGGCCTCGTACTCGGCCTGTTCCGCCGCGGGCGCGGGCGCGCGGGCGCCCATCGGCGCCTCCAGCCCCCTGACCATCGCCTCGAGCAGGCGCCGATACGTGATGCGGAGTTGCGGGTGCAGGCGGACGAACCACACGGGCTGGCGCCCGTCGAGCTCGCACGGCGGCAGCGGCGGCAGCGGCGCGCCGAACAGCGCCTCGGCTTCGTCGACGCCGCCCGCGGCGTAGTGGGCCGCGGTCGGGTCCTTCCCGTAGAGTGAGTCCCCGCTGATCAAGTGGCGCCGGTCAGTCCCGGTTGATCAGCTCGCGCAGTTCCTTCCCCGGCTTGAAATGGGGGACGACCTTCTCGGGCACGACGACGCCCTCGCCGGTCTTGGGATTGCGCCCGCTGCGAGTGCTGCGGTGGCGCAGTCGGAAGCTGCCGAACCCGCGCAACTCCACCTTGTCGCCCTCGCGCAGCGCGTCGAGGATCGAGGTGAACACGGCCTCGACGATGACCTCCGTGTGCCGGCGGGACAGCTCGGAAGCCCGCGAGACCTCGTCGATCAGCTCAGCCTTCGTCATCTCGAAAGCGCCTTTCCGCGCCGGTGCCCGTCTTCGGGGCGAGCCGGACGCGCCGACGATCCACAGTCCTGTGTGGGTCGGACCGCCGCCACGCGGGCGGCGGCCCGAACCCGTCTGGTCCCCGAGACTACTCCTCGGAGTCCTTGCGCGCGCGGGCCTGGGCGGCACGCAGCGCCTCGCCCATGGCGGTCGACGACTCGCCGCCCGACGTCTCGCGGTAGCTATCGAGGTCCTTGCGTTCCTCGTCGTGCTTGACCGCGCGGATCGAGAGGCCGATCTTCTTCTCCTCGGCGTTGATCTTCAGGATCTTCATCGGGAAGGTGTCGCCGGGCTTGAACGCCTCTTCGGGCTTGTCGATCCGCTTCTCGTCCAGCTCGGAGACGTGAACGAGACCCTCGATGCCCTCGGCCAGCTCGACGAACGCGCCGAAGTTGGTCATGCGGACGATCTTGCCCTCGACGACGTCACCCACCTTGTGGTGGTTGAAGAACTCGTCCCAGATGTCGGTGGCGAGTTGCTTGAGGCCCAGCGAGAGGCGCTGATTCTCGGCGTCGATGTTGAGCACGACCGCGTCGACGACGTCGCCCTTCTTCAGGACCTCGGACGGGTGCTTGACGCGCTTGGTCCAGGACAGGTCGGAAATGTGGATCAGGCCGTCGATCCCCTCCTCGACCTCGACGAAGGCGCCGAACTCGGTCAGGTTGCGCACCTTGCCCTGGATCCGCGAGCCGACCGGGAACTTGTCGGCCAGCTGGCTCCACGGGTTCTGCTCGATCTGCTTGAGGCCGAGGCTGATGCGGTGCGCTTCCTGGTCGAGGCCCAGCACCTGGCAGTCGACTTCCTGGCCCACGGTCAGGATCTTCGACGGGTGCTTGATCTTCTTCGACCACGACATCTCGGAGACGTGGATCAGGCCCTCGATCCCCTCCTCGAGCTCGACGAAGGCGCCGTAGTCGGTGAGGCTGACCACCTTGCCCTTGACCCGGGCCGTCGCCGGGTACTTGATCGTCGCGGTCGTCCACGGATCGGCCTTCAACTGCTTCATGCCGAGCGAGACGCGCTCGGACTCGCGGTCGAACTTGAGGACGATCACGCGGACCTCGTCGCCCACGTTGAGCACTTCGCTCGGGTGGTTGACGCGGCCCCACGACATGTCGGTGATGTGCAGCAGGCCGTCGAGGCCGCCGAGGTCGACGAACGCGCCGTACTCGGTGATGTTCTTGACGACACCCGTGAGGATCTTGCCCTCCTCGAGCGTCTCCAGCGTCTCGCGCTTGCGGGAGGCGTTCTCTTCCTCGAGAACGGCCTTGCGCGAGAGCACGATGTTGCCGCGCTTCTTGTTGACCTTGATCACGCGCATCCGGAGCTCCTGCCCCTTCAGCGCATCCAGGTTGCGCACCGGCCGCACGTCGACCTGGGAGCCCGGCAGGAACGCGCGCACGCCGATGTCCACGGCGAGGCCGCCCTTGACGCGTTCGATCACGCGGCCCACGACGACCCGGCGCTCCTGGTAGGCGCGCTCGACGTCGTCCCAGACCTTCATCTTCTCGGCCTTCTCGCGAGACAGGACCACGTAACCTTCGCGGTCTTCCGTCTTCTCGATCAGGACGTCCACGCTGTCGCCGGGCGCGATGGTGATCTTGCCCGTCTCGTCGCGGAACTCCTCGGCGGGGATCATCCCCTCCGACTTGTAGCCGACGTCGACGATCACCGCGGCGTCCGACACGCGCAGGACGATGCCGCGCACGACCTCGCCCTCCGCGAAATTGCGGAAGGACACGTCGTACATGTCGAGGAGCTTCTCGTACTCCTCCGGATCGAATCCGCCGTCCGCTACGGCGACGGCCTCGTCATCACTCAAGGGCTGGTTCTTGTTGTCCGACATGAAACTGTTAGGACCTCCGGGGTCTCTGGATTCTTCCGCCTGGCTCTCGGGGCAGACGGCTCCCGGGCGACGAAACGCTTGAGTGTATGGAACTTGCAGCCCCCGCGTCAAGGCAAGGGCCGGGGCCGGGGCGGGCCCTAGACGCCGGTGATCACGACCTCGTTGCCGGCGATCCGGGCCGGGAAGGTCGACAGCGCCCGCGGCGCCGGGCCGTTGACGAGCTGTCCGCCCACCTGGAAGCGCGAGCCGTGGCACGGGCACTCCAGCGCCGCCAGCGGCGAGGTCGGCAGGTTCACCGTGCAGGCCTCGTGGGTGCACACGCGGCTGACCGCGACCACCTGGGTCTCGCCCGTGCGCGTCACGGCCAGCGGCGTGACCAGCCCGCCGACCAGCCGGATCGAGGCGGCCACCGTCTCCCCCACGGCCATCAACGGCACCCGGACCTCGACGCCCGGCGTCGGCGTGGGCGTGGCGGACGTGCCGCCGCTGGGCGTCGTCGGCGTGCTGCCGCCGCCCCCGCCGCAAGAGGCCAGTGCCGCCACGGCGCCCGCTCCTGCACAGGCGACGAAGCAGCGCCGGGTCGCGCCGCCGGCCCGACTCAATCGATCGACCCGAAGCGGTAGACGAACCCGGCCCCGGCGCGCACGCCGCCGCTGTCCCCCTGGTCGGTGTCGCGCCACAGGTAGTCGCCCTGCAGTCGCAGGTCGATCCGCCGCGCCAGGCGCACGTCGACGCCGCCGCCCGCCAGCACGCCCAGCCCCGACTCCGTTTCCGAGATGTCGGCCTCGAACACGGAAATCGAGGCCTTGTCCCGGAGCAGGCCGGCCATCGCCCGCACGAAGACCCGGGCCCGGCCCTTGCCGAAGCGAAGCCCGGGCCCGGCCATCAACGAACTCGTGGTCAGGTCGACGCCTTCGACGCTGGCCTTCTGGGTGGCCCCGTCGAGCCACAGCCGGACCCTGCCGAACGCGCGAAACGACAGCGCGCCCGAGACGCCGTGGCGCGTCTGGTCGTCGAGTTGCATCATCGAGTAGCCGGCCGCGAGGTCCGGGCCGTCGCCGGCAGCCGCCGGCAGCGGTACGAGGGCCAGGACCAGCGCCGCGGCGACCAGCGCGCCGCGAGAGTTCGTCGACATGGGGAGTTCCTTCCTCCGGTTCTAGACGACGCCCACGCCCGGGCCCGGCGTGTAGCCGGGGAACAACGATTCGGAGATGCCGAACTGGGCGCGCGCGAGTTCCTGGAACACGTCGCGGAAGTCCGTGGTCGCGGCCAGGTCGCGGTTGTCGCGCAGTTGCGAGGCCTCGAGCCCGGGCCAGCGCCCGAGCACGCGCCCGCCGCGCACGCCGCCGCCCATCACCAGCATCGCGTAGCCGGTGCCGTGGTCGGTGCCCGCGGCGCCGTTGACGGCCGCAGTGCGGCCGAACTCGGTCGTCACCATCACCACGACGTCGTCGAGCAGCCCGCCCAGATCGGTGGCGAACGCGGCCAGCGCCTGGCCGATGGCGCGGAAGTCGTTGGTGTTGTTGGTGAGCTGGCTGGAGTGGGTGTCGAAGCCGCCGGTGACGTTGACGTAGATGCAGCGGGTGCCGATGCCGGCCTTGATCAGCCGAGCCGCCTGACGCAACGAGCTGCCGACCGACTGGGTCGGGTAGGTCGCGCCGTTCGCCGGCGGCGGGCTCGGCGCGCGCTGCAACGTGTCGACCGCCTCGAACGTCTCCAGCGTGACGGTGCCGACGCGGGTCGAGTCCGCGGCGTACATCTGGCGCAGCAGGGCGTCCGCCTCGGCCTGCCAGTTGCGCGCGCGCAGGCTGAAGGTGGCCAGGTTCTGGCCGACCAGCACCGGCTCGGGGCCGAGGAACGAGCGCACCATCTGCGACGAGAACGACACGGCCTGGGTGACGTCGGCCCCGGGCAACCGGGCGATCGTGCGATCGAGCCAGCCGGTGGGCGTGCTCTTGTCGCCGGGTGTGCCCGACTCCATGTAGTCCTGGGCGTCGAAGTGGGAGCGGGTCAGGTTCGGGTTGCCCACCGCGTGCACGAACGCGAGCCGCCCGTCGCGCCACCACGGCTCGAGCGGTGCGAACTCGGGGTGCATGCCGAAGTGGCCGTCGAGGTCGACGACGCCGCCTGCAGAGCCAGGCCGCGGCAGGGCGATCGCGCCCCGCAGCGTGTAGTAGCGCCCCTCGCCGTGCGGCACGCAGAAGTTGAGGCCGTCACAGCCGCCGCGCAGGAACAGCTTGACCAGCACCTTGGGCCCGGCGCCGGCGGCGTGGGCGGTGCGGGTCAGCAGGCTGGTCGGCGCCAGGCCGACGCCGATCGCGGCCAGCGAGGCGCCTTGCAGGAAGACGCGTCGCGAGGGATCGAACACCATGGCGCTCACCTCACCTGCATCTCGGGGCCGGCGATCAGCAGCCCCGTCACCCGTGCGGCCACGCTCACGGGGCCGCCGGTCGCGACCCGCGACGCCGTGGCCAGGCTCGATTCCGCGAGAGTCAGCCCGAACGCCTCGCGGTTGACGGCATCGGCCACGCTGCGCGGGTTGTTCGGGTCGCCCCCGCCGGACGAGATCAGCGCGCCGAGGTTGACGGTCACGCCGGCCATCACGCCGGACGTCAGGTCGAGCGCGAAGTTCATCCGCGCGAGCTGGGCGGACGGGTTGAGCCAGTCGAGCCCGTTGTTCGTGTAGCCCGTCGGCGGGTTGCAGGCGTAGAGCGGCTCGCCGGCTTCCGTGAGGAACGCGCGGACGCCGCGGGTGTTGGTGACGTTGGCGCCGACCGCGCGCAGCGCGGTGATCGCGTACTCGAACGGCTTGCGCGGCTTGCCCGCACCGTAGGCCTCGGCCCAGAAAGGTGCGCTGCCGATCAGGGCCCGCATCACCGCGGTCAGGTTCCCGTCCTCGGCCAGGTAGACCTCGGCCAGGCGGTCGACGAGCGCGGCCGGCGGGTTGTCGGCGACGAAGCGCTGGGCCAGCCGCCAGGAGATGAAGCGCGCCGTGGCCGGGTGCGAGGCGAGGTAGTCGAGCAGTCCCTCCAGTTCCTCCGCTCCCCCGCCGGCCGCAACCGCGTGCCCGAACACCTGCTTGGCGCCGGGGTCGTGGTTGGTCGCGCGGTACTGGTAGTTGCCGCCGGTCGTGATGTTGTCGATGCCGTGGCCGGTCAGCACCCGCGCGGCTTCGACGACGTCGTTCTGCGAGTAGCCCGCGTCGACGCCGACCGTGTGCAGCTCCAGCAGCTCGCGGCCGTGGTTCTCGTTGATCCCGCCCTGGCGCAGGCCGGTGCCGCGCGGCACGGAATTCAGGTAGTTGTCGAGGTAGAACAGCATCGCCGGGTGCTTGGTGGCGGAGCCCAGCAGGTCGCGGAAGCGGCCCAGCACGTGGGGCCGGATCGCGTCGCGCTCGTAGGACAGAATCGCGTAGCGGTCGAAGCCGTCGTTGACGAAGACGTTGAAGTGGTTGAACCAGAAATCGACCATGTTCTCGACGAGCTGGTTCCGGCCGTGCACGGCCCGAATCACCTTGGCGCTGGCCATCTCGTCGAGCACCACGCCAGTCGTCCGCGGATCGGCCGCGTTGAGCTGGAGCACCCGGCTCGTCGAGTAGCCGAGGGTGGTGAAGGCCGAGAGCCGAGCGTCGAGCTCCGGGTCGGGCCCGGGCTCGAGCTGCTGGCGGGCCCACTTCTCGAGGCCCCCTTCCAGCGCCGTGCGCAGTTCACCGGGCCGCGGGCCGAAGCCGACGCGGCCGAGCAGGTGGAGTGCGGTTCTGTATCCGAGACCTTCGGGATCCGGCACGAGTCCTCCCTGCTCCAGCAATCGGCGCCGCCATCTTGGACCGGGGCCCGGCCCGGAAGGTTGAAGCCCTCGCCGTTTCCGCTTTCTGCTATCCTTGCGCGTTTGCGGCGCCCGCCCGCCGGCCCTCTGGCCGGTGCGGTACGCCGCCCCGTCAAGGAACACGACCGATGAAGGCTGACATCCACCCCGAGTACCCCGAGGTCAAGGTCCACTGCGCCTGCGGCGCCGACTGGGTCACCCGGTCGACGATCAAGACGCCCGAGTTGCGCCTGGAGATCTGCTCCTCCTGCCACCCGTTCTTCACGGGCAAGCAGAAGCTGATCGACGCCGCCGGCCGCGTGGAGCGCTTCAACAAGCGCTACGGCAAGGCGACCAAGAAGGCCGAGGCCTAGGGCCCAGCCGTCCCCGGCCCGAGGGCCGATCCGCCTCATGGACCCCCTCACCTTCGAGAAACTCCGCGACATCGAGAACCGCCTGGCCGCCCTCGAGGCGCAGATGGCCGACTCGAACATCGCCCAGGACCCGTCTGCCTGGCAGAAGCTGGCCAAGGAGTCCAAGGACCTGACGCCCGTGGTCGGCCTGTTCCGCGACTACAAGGCGACGCTCGGCGACATCGTCAAGTGCCAGGAGATGGCGAAGGCCGAGGGCGACCCCGACCTGCGGGCGATGGCGCAGGAGGAGGTCCACGCGCTGGAGGCGAAGCGCGACCAGCTCGACGCGGACATCCGGGTCCAGTTGATCCCGAGGGACCCCAACGACGAGAAGAACGTCCTGCTCGAGATCCGCGCGGGCACCGGCGGGGACGAGGCGGCGCTGTTCGCCGGCGACGTGTTCCGCATGTACTCGCGCTACGCCGAGCGCCACGGCTGGAAGGTCGACGTGGTGTCCTCGAACCGCTCGGGCGCGGGCGGTCTCAAGGAAGTGATCGCCATGATCGAGGGCGATCGCGTCTACTCCAAGCTCCGCTACGAGAGCGGCGTCCACCGCGTGCAGCGGGTGCCGGAGACCGAGGCCTCGGGCCGCATCCACACCTCCGCGATCACGGTCGCGGTGCTGCCGGAGGCGGAAGAGGTCGACGTCAAGATCGAGCAGAAGGACATCCGGGTCGACACGTTCTGCTCGTCGGGCCCCGGCGGCCAGAGTGTCAACACCACGTACTCGGCGGTCCGGCTCACCCACCTCCCCACCGGCCTCGTGGTCTCCTGCCAGGACGAGAAGAGCCAGATCAAGAACCGCGAGAAGGCGATGAAGGTGCTGCGCGCGCGGCTCTACGAGATCGCCCTCGACGAGCAGCAGAAGAAGATCTCGGCCGACCGCAAGAGCCAGGTCGGCAGCGGCGACCGCAGCGAGAAGATCCGGACCTACAACTTCCAGCAGGCTCGCGTCACGGACCACCGGATCGGCCTGACCATCCACCGCCTGCAGGACATCCTCGACGGTGACCTGGACGAGGTGTTCGGGGCGCTGATCGCGTACGACCAGGCGCAGCGGCTGAAGTAGAACTCCGGGCGGCCCCGTTTCTGGTTGCTTCGCGCGGGGTGTAGGGTCTCGGCCAGAGCAGGCGGTACCAAGGGCTTGCACCCCGGGGCCCCCAGGGGAATCGCCGCGACCTGCAATTTGCCTCCAGCGTGACCGGTCAACCGGGGCCGAGCTGGCTCCGGCCGAGGCAGTGCACCGAACGCGCCGAACCGCCCCCCCGGCCCGACTTGCGGCTCGAACGCCTGCCCTTCGGGCAGCGCCGGTCGAGGCTAGCCCGGAAGTGGATCCAAATCTCCGGACAACACCACGGAGACAGGGTCCTGGAGACGGCCCTCACCGTCTTGTCCGAGTTCGGGTGCGAGACCTGCATCGTGCGCTTGACGGACGTCATGGAGAGGGGTTCGAGCCGACGGCTGCGACGGCATGCCATGGACCTGCTTTCCGGACGCGGGCACGCCGACGTGCTCGAAAAGGTCCGCAAGATCCTCAGGGAAGACACCGACGAGGATCTTCGCTACCACGCGGCGGTCGTCCTCGGGAAGTTGCAGGACGAACAAAGCCTGGACGCAATCCTCGACATGGCCTCCCAGGCCGGGTGGAAGTGTGAACTCGTGGAAGTGGTCGGCCAGTTCAGCGGAGAACGCGCCACCCGGGCGCTCACGGCGGTCCTGACCGACAACACTGTGTCGTGGGGAGTCCGAACTGCTGCGGCGCGGGGCCTGAAGAACGTTCGAACGGACGAGGTCACTCTGGCGGTCATGGAGTACCTCGATGACTTGCTGAAGCGACTTTGTCGGGCCCTGGAACGGAAGGACAAAGGGGCGGACGAGTATTGGGAAACGGAGTTCCGATGCGTGCTCTCTGTCCTGGGACAGATGGACTTACCAAGCAGGGATTCGTACGAGAAGAAGCTGCGAGACGAGAAGTGGCGTACCCTCCAGCATCGGGACTCGGATGCGAAGAAGTGCACCGCCTGCGGCAAGGAGCTGCGCTTCAACCGCATGATCGGCGGCGAAGAACTGGTCGGGATGGTCTCCGGGAAGAGACGTGGGCTGGAAGCCGCCGCGTACAAATGCCGCCAGTGCGGCACCAACTCCTTGCTGCTCGAGCGCGAGTTGCGCAGCCGCAAGTGCAAGAACGTGGTCCAGGCGCGGTCGTTCTCGGAGATGCTGGAACAGACCTTGCGTCGCTGCCAGAACCGTGCGATCGAGTCCGCCCAGGTCATCGAGGAGCTCTCGGCCTCGACGAGGACGATCTGGCTTTCTACGAGTGGGTCACCGCTTAGAGCCTCCTGGCGCCGAACGTGCAAGCTGGGATCGGCGACACCGGGAGGTGAGCTTTGAGCAAGCTACTGCGTGGCGTCGCGGCCGGCTGGGGCGCCAAGAAGGCCGGGGGCGGCTGCTTCACGACAATCCTCATCTTCATGTTGCTGTGGTGGGCGCTCGGCAGCTTCGAGATCTTCAAGTAGAGCGAGACGCCGAGGGGCTGCCCGGCCGCGGACCCGGGGCATTGTAGAAACGGGCGGCCGGGCGGCCCCGGGCGACTACAGGCTGTCCTTGTGGCCGTCGGCCTGGTGATCCCACGCGTCGCGCACGGCCGGGCTCGCGCTGTCCCAGTCGGCCCCGTCGGCGCCGACCACGTGGCGCCAGTCCTCCCGCAGGCGCGGCTCCGCGTTGGTCCAGTCGAGGGTCGCGTAGCGACCGCGGCCCTCCCAGCCGAGGCGATAGCTCGGCTGGTACGCCTCGTACGGGGCGCCCGCCGTCACGTAGGGTCGCGACGAGTAGTGCTCCCGCCAGTAGGCGTCCTCGAGGGTCGGATTGCCCGCCTCGGCGATGCCCTTGCCCGTCAGCCCGCCCGCGACGCCGCCGATGGCGGCACCGACCGCGGTGCCGATCGGCCCTCCCAGCGAGCCCACCACGGCTCCCAGCGTCGCGCCGCCGACCGACCCCATGCCCACTCCCACCGGGTGCGCGCCGTGCGCGCCCGTGATCGGGTCGGGGTTCGCATCCGGCTGTTCCAGCTTGCTCGTCGACTCGTTCATGCTGCCTCCGCCGACCTGAGGGGTGCACGCGGCGTGCCCACTCCGGTCTGCGGCGACCGCGGCGCGACGTGCCCTTTCTACAAAGTTGCGCTGTCCGGCCCCGCGGCGACCGCCGGTTCCGACGCCTTGCCGCGGCCTTTGGCGCCCGGGGCGGTGGCCCCGAGATTGCCTTTCCTTCCAGCGGCCGGTCGTGATGCTCCGGCAAGGAGAAGGACCCGATACGGAGGAAGAGATGTCCATTGACGATCATTCCGAGCCGCCGAGCCTCGTCACCGGCGAGACGCTGGACCTGCATCGCGCACTCATCAGCCTGAGGGAGGAGCTGGAGGCGATCGACTGGTACCAGCAGCGAGCCGATGCCTGCACAGATCCCGAGCTGAAGAACATCCTGCTGCACAACCGGAAAGAAGAGGTCGAGCACGCGGTGATGCTGATGGAGTGGGTCCGCCGTTGCGGCCGGGACTTCGACCAGCAGATGCGGACCTACCTGTTCACCGAGCGGCCGATCACCATGATCGAGAGCGGCGCCGCGAACGGCGAGCCCGCGGCCTCCGCGAGCCAGAGCCTGGCCATCGGCAGCATGAAGGGGAAGTGACCATGGACATCCTGAAGCGAGAACAGGCGCCGATCACGCCCGAGGCCTGGAAGCAGATCGACGCCGAAGCCCGGCGCGTGCTCGAGATCAACCTGGCGGGACGCAAGCTGGTCGACCTCGATGGCCCCCACGGCTGGCAGTACGCCGGGGTCAACACCGGCCACCTGCGCATGCGCAGCGAGAGCGGCCTCGGAGTGCCGTGGGGCATCCGCGAGGTGCTGCCCTTGATCGAGGTGAGGGTGCCGTTCGAGCTGCCGATCCAGCTGCTCGACAACGCCTCGCGCGGCGCGATCCTGGACCTGCCGGCGGTCGTGACGGCCGCCGAGAAGGCCGCGCACGCCGAGGACAACGCCATCTTCAACGGCTTCAAGCCCGGGGCCATCGAGGGCATCATCCCGACCAGCGCGCATCCGTCGCTCGCCGTGCCGGACGACTACGCGAACTACCCGTTGGTCGTGGTGGACGCGGTCGAGACCCTGCGCCGCGCGGGCATCAACGGGCCGTATGCCCTGGCCCTCGGGCCGGTCTGCTACGCGGGCCTGGCCCAGGCGGCCCAGGACGGCTATCCGATCCGCCAGCGGGTCGAGCACTTCCTCGACGGGCCGATGGTGCTGGCGCCGATGGTGGACGGGGCGGTGCTGCTCTCGCACCGCGGGGGGGACTTCCAGTTGAGCGTCGGGCAGGACCTGTCCGTCGGCTACTCGGGGCGCGACCAGGAGAAGGCCTGGTTCTACCTGACCGAGTCTTTCACCTTCCGCGTCCTCGAGCAGCGCGCCGCCGTGTGCCTCAAGCCGAAGGGCCGCCGGAAGTAGCGCCGGCTTGGAACCCGGCGCTCGCCACAAGTCGCCCAGCACCGGCGCCCTCACGGCTGAGGCGAGGGCGGTGCAGGACCGGCTCCACGAGTCGAATCCCCGCTACGACACCGTCATCATCGGCACGGGCATGGCCGCTCTCACCGTGGCGGCCCTGTTGGCCGAGAGCGGCCAGCGCGTCTGCATGCTGGAGGCCCACGACCGGCCCGGCGGCTACGTCCACACGTTCGACTACGGGGACTTCTCCTTCTGTGCCCAGATCCACTACATCTGGGGCTGCGGACACGGCGACCGGGTCTGGCGCTTCCTGGACAAGCTCGGCCTGAACGCGGACATCGAGTTCGAAGCGCTCGACCCCGCTGGCTACGATCACGTGATCCTGCCGGATGGCAAACGAGTGACCATCCCCTGTGGCTACGACCGGCTGGCCCGGAACATCGAGGCCGCATACCCGGGCCAGGGCGCCCGCGTGCGGGCGTTCACCGACATCCTCGACCGCCTGACGGCGGAGGTGAGTCAACTCCCCGATTCCATCCGCTGGTGGCAGGTCCCCACCCTGGGCTGGCGCTTCCTGACCCTGCTCCGCTATCGCCACAAGACGGTGCAGCAGGTGTTCGACGAATGCGCGCTCAGCCGCGAGGCGCAGGCCGTCCTGATCGCCAACGCGGGCAACTTCATGTGCCCGCCCCGGGACCTCTCGATCCTCGCCTACAACGGCCTGTTCTCCGGCTACAACCGCGGCGCCTATTACCCGCGCAAGCACTTCAAGCACCTGGTCGGGCGCCTGGTCGAGTTCATCACCTCCCATGCCGGCTGCCACGTCTACTACGAGCAGGAGGTGACCTCGCTCGCCGCCGGCGAGGACCGCGTCGAGTCCGTGGCCACCCGCGACGGGAAGGTCTTCAGCGCTCCCACCATCATCTGCAACGCCGACCCTCAGCAGATGGCCCGCGTGATCGGCCTCGAGAAGTTCCCGCGGCCCCATCGCAAGCCCCTGGAGTACGAGTACTCGCAGACCGCGCTCACCGTCTATCTCGGGCTGCGCGGAGTGGACCTGCGGGAACACGGCTTCGGTCGCCACAACACCTGGCACCTCGAGCAGTGGGACATGAACGAGACCTGGGCCCAGGAGATGCGCCAGGACTGGAGCCGCCCCTGGGTCTTCATGGCGACCCCCTCGCTGCACACGGACGAACCGGGCACCTGCCCGCCGGGCTCGCAGATCCTGGAACTCGCCACCACCGCCAACTACGACTACTTCCGCGAGCTGCGGGACCGCGACATCCGGGCCTACCGCCGCCAGAAGAAGGAAGTCGAAGACAAACTGATCGACATCGTCGAGCGTCACCACGTCCCCGACCTGCGCAAGCACATCGCCCTGCACGTGGCGGGCTCGCCCACCACCAACGAGGACTTCTGCTGGGCGCCGCGCGGGCACTCCTACGGCCAGCAGCTCACCCCCGGGAACATGGGCCTCGGCCGGCTCAAGGCGAAGACGCCGTGGAAGAACTTCTACTGGTGCAATGCCGCGAGCGGTTACCCGGGCGTCAACGGCACGATCGGCACGGGGATGGAGCTGTACATGCGACTCACGGGCGATCGTTTCTGGAACCCGCGCGACACCCCCGACACGGCCACCTTGCTCCGTCAGTTGCCGGGCAGCTGAGCCAGGTCGCGAACCACCTGCCGGGCGGCCTTCTGCCCGCTGCGGCTCGCCCCTTCGATCCAGGGGCCGTTGAGGTAGTCGCCGCACAGGTAGAGCCCCTGCTGGCCCTGTCCGTCGCGCAGGAACTCCTTCACCCGCGCGATCTGCCCGCAGTCGTACTTCGGGATGGCCTCGGGCCAGCGCTCCAGGTCGTGGGCCCGCACCTGGTCGGCCACGGCCCGCAGCTCCGCGTTGATCGTCAGCAACTCGGTCTTCACGACCTCGAAGATCTTGCCGTCCTCCTCGTTCATCAACTCGACCGCAGCCTCTTCGTGCAGCCCGACGTTGACGAGGGACATGCCGCCGCGGGTCGCGTGTTCCCCCTTCAGCGCCTCGTTGGTGAACTCCGAGATGACGGGGCTCTCCACGTAGGGGACGTAGAAACAATGGGTGTGCCCCAGCGTCTTCCTGGGGATGCGGAAGGACACGTTGATGGTCGAAGCGGAACGCGTCTGCTCGAGCAGGCGGCGGTGCGGACGGGGACCGCCGTCGAGCATCCCGAGCGCGGCTTTCGGGGTGGCCGCCACGACCACGCGGTCGAAGACCCGGCTGGAGCCAGGCGTGTCGACCCGCCAACCGCCCTCGTGAGCCGCCAGCGCTTCGACCGCACAACGGCGATGGACGACCAGGCGGTCCGCCAGGGCTTCGGGAATCGCACGCATGTCGCCGTCGGCGTACACGACGCTGAAGTCGAAGGCCGCGTTCGCCATCATGCCGAACAGCGACAGGAAGGCGGCCACGCTGGTCTCGCTGGAGCGCGAGAACATCATGCAGGAGTTGAACGAATCCAGGACGTAGTCCGCGAACTCGTGGCCCACCTCGCGCCGGGCGAACGTGTAGGCATCTTCCTGGTTCAGGGCGTCAGGCGAGAGGCCGAGCTCGAAGAAGTCGAGCCCTGTGTGAGCCCTGCGGACCTTGATCAGGAACGCCAGGAATCGAAAGCGGCTGCGCAGGTTCAGCCCGTCCATGCGAAAGATGTCGCGCACCGAGCTGAAGTTCATCGGGCACGGGCGTCCACCCCGGTACACGACGTGGGTCACCGGACTGGCGTTCCGCAGCGAAACTCCCGTTTCTGCAGCCAGGGCGTTCACACCCCGGTAGGCGCCGATCAGGAAGTTGGCGCCCACGTCGAAGGCCAGGCCATCCTTCGTCCGCGTGTTCATGCGCCCCCCCACGCTGGAGTCGCGCTCGAACACCTGAACGGGGATGCCCGCCTTCTGGAGTTCCCATGCGCACGTCAAGCCGGCGATGCCGGCGCCGATCACCGCAACCCTCATCCTCCACCCCCTAGCAAGAACAGCGCCAGGGCCGGGGCGTTCATGTCCGAATCTGGCTAGCTCGTTGCCGGGTGGCGGCGTACTCTGCGGGGCATGGAATCGGCCGTCGGACTCGACCGCAAGACGTGTGAACGGGCCAGTCGCGCGCGCGACCCGCGCTTCGACGGACGTTTCTTCATCGGGGTCACCACGACCCGCATCTACTGCCGGCCGATCTGCCCCGCGGTCGCGCCGCGACCCGCCAACAAGCACTACTTCCCCACCGCCGCTGCCGCGGCCGAGGCGGGGTTCCGGCCATGCCTGCGGTGCCGGCCCGAGGCCGCACCCGGCACGCCCGCGTGGCTGGGCACGAGCACGACCGTGCGGCGCGGGCTGGCCCTGATCCAGGCTGGCGCCCTCGACGAGGGCAGCGTCGACGAGTTGGCCGTCAGGCTCGGCGTCGGCTCCCGCCACCTGCACCGGCTGTTCGTGCAGCACCTCGGGGCGTCGCCGGTCGCGGTGGCGCAGACGCGCCGGCTGCATTTCGCGAAGCGGCTGCTCGACGAGACCGACCTGGGGATGACCGAGATCGCGCTGGCCTCCGGCTTCGGCAGCGTGCGCCGCTTCAACGATGCGTTCCGCGACACGTACCAGCGCTCCCCCTCCGAGATCCGCCGCGGTCGCCCCGGCCCCCTGCCCAGCGGCCCCGAGAGCGGGATTCGCTCCCGGCACCAGCCCACCGCCGCGCTGCGTTTTCGGCTTGCCTACCGGCCCCCTTACGACTTCGACGGCGTGCTGTCCTTCCTGGCGACGCGCGCGGTGCCCGGCGTCGAGGGGGTCGAGAGCGGCGTGTACCGGCGCGTGGTCCGTGCCGGCGGGCAGCTCGGCACGATCGCCGTGCGGCACGTCGCGGCGGCGCGGGCGATCGAGCTCGAACTCCGTCACCCGGACCCGCGGGTCGCGTTCGGCGTGGTGCAGCGGGTGCGGGCGCTGTTCGATCTCGGCGCCGACCCGGCGCCCATCGCGTTGGCGTTTCGTGACGACCCCATGCTCGCGGCCTGCGTCGCCGCCGCACCCGGCCAGCGGCTGCCCGGCGCGTTCGACCCGTTCGAGCTGGCCGTGCGCGCGGTCCTCGGCCAGCAGGTGAGCGTGGCGGCGGCGCGCACGTTCGCGGCGCGGCTCGCCGCCCGCCATGGCACAGCGCTGCCCACGCCCGCCGATGGCCTGACCCACGCGTTTCCCGATGCGGCGGCCCTGGCGGCGGCCCCGCTCGACGGTGTCGGCCTGACCGGGGCGCGGGTCCGCACGCTCCAGGGGCTCGCGCGCGCCGTCGCTGACGGATCGGTCCGCTTCGACGACGATCCCGACGACGTGCGCCGGGCGCTGCTGGCGCTGCCCGGGTTCGGGCCGTGGACCGTCGAGTACGTGATGCTGCGCGGCGTCGGCGATCCCGACGCGTTCCCGGCAGGCGACCTCGCCCTGCGCAAGAGGCTGGCGGGCACGGGGCACGGGCCGGTGTCGGAGCGTGCGCTCGCCGCGCGGGCCGAGAGCTGGCGCCCGTGGCGAGGCTACGCGGTGTTCCACCTGTGGCGGTCGCTGGCCACAACCCCATCGAAGCGCGAGAGGAGCGTCTGATGCGAATGCTGTACACATACGTCGACACGCCGGTCGGTGATCTGCTGGTCGCGGGCGACGAAGGCGCGTTGCGCCTGGTGTCGTTCCCGACCGGCAAGATGCGGCGACGGCCCGAGTCCGAGTGGGTCGAGGACGCGCGCCCGTTCAAGGCAGCGCGGCAGCAACTGCGCGAGTACTTCGCGGGCGCGCGCCAGCGCTTCGATTTGCCGCTCGAGCCCGTCGGCACTCCATTCCAGCGCCACGTGTGGGCGGAGTTACGGCGCATCCCGTACGGTCGCACGCGGACGTACGCCGAACTCGCCGCGCGCATCGGTCGGCCGCGCGCGATGCGGGCCGTCGGCACGGCCAACGGCGCCAACCCGCTGCCGATCGTGGTCCCGTGCCACCGCGTGATCGGCGCCGACGGCTCGCTCACCGGGTTCGGAGGTGGCCTTCCTGCCAAGCGCCTGCTCCTCGACCTCGAGGGCGCTCTGCCCCGCAACGACACCCACCCGGAGCGGGTCGCCCCGAAGCGGAAATAGCGGCGGCCGATCTCGTTTCTACAAAGATGTGCCCTGCGGGCACCCTTCGCAGCCGGTTCCCGACGCTTATCGCGGCCTTTTGGGGGCCCGGACCGGTGGCCCCGCGTTTGCCCTTGCTTCCAGCGGCCGGGCCTCACGCTTCCGGCAAGGAGAACAAACCTGATGGCCACCACTTCGAAGGTTCGGCAACTGCCCGACGGCGAAGAACTCGTCCGCCTCGACGATCTGGACGAGAACCTCTCAGGCCCCGAGGCTGACCCTCGGGAGCCCTGGTTCCAGCACAGGAGTGAGGCCGTCTCGAACCGGCGGCCTGCGGACGATCAGCCGGGCGGGCGCAAGGCGTCGCCGGCGACCGTCGGTGGCGGCCGATGAAGAAGCCCCGCGGCAAGCCGAAGTCGACGAACCCGACGCCCGCGGAGGCGGGCCTGTCTGCCCTCGACCAGGACCGCTCGGCCTCGGTCGCCGACGAAGGCGGCGTCTCCGCGGCCCACGTCGAGGACCCGGACAAGGTCGAGGACCCGGACAGGATCGGGGACCCGGACCAGAACCCGGACAAGATCGGGGACCCGGACCAGAACCCGGACAGGATCGGGGACCCGGAGAAGGTCGCTCCCGCTGACGCCCCGCGGCTGACCCGAGCGAAGGCAGGCGCACCGAATCCGGCCTGAGTACCCGATGACGCTCGACCGGCCCGACGACCTCGGCGCCTCGCCTGCTGGGCCTGCGTCTCGGGCCTTGCCGGCCGAGGTCTGGGAGAGCTGGACCGACGAGAAGCTGCTCGAGCTGCGGTTGTGCGCGCTCGCGCTGAAGATCGAGGGCAGCGCCCTCGAACCGAGCATCGCTCTTCTGCGGCGCGAGTTGCAGGCCAGCGGTCTCGGGTTCCGGCCCCATTTCTGGCTGTCGGACGAGTGGTTCACGCCGGACGGCATTCCCGGGATCGCGATCCCCTTCTACCTGGCGCATCCGCGGCTGGCGCGGCTGGAGCAGAGCCAGATGCTGGAGGTGGAGGGCGGCACCCCCGAGTGGTGCATGCGGATCCTGCGGCACGAGGCTGGCCACGCGATCGAGAACGCCTACCGGTTGCGGCGGCGACGGCAGCGCATCCGGCTGTTCGGCAAGAGCTCGGCACCCTACCCGGACCACTACGAGCCTCGACGCTACAGCAAGCGCTACGTGGTCCATCTCGAAGGGCGCTACGCGCAGAGCCATCCCGACGAGGACTTCGCAGAGACCTTCGCCGTGTGGCTCACGCCCGGCTCCGACTGGCGGGTGCGGTATGCCGGCTGGCCGGCACTCCACAAGCTGGAGTACGTCGACAGGCTGATGCGCGAGATCGGGCACAGCCCCCAGCTCGTGCGCTCGCGACGCCGCCCGGATGCGCTGCCGAGCCTGCGCCAGCGACTGCGCGAGCACTACGCGCGCAAGCGTCGGCACTACCGCGTCGACGTCGACGATTTCGACCAGCGCGACCTGCAGCGGGTGTTCTCGAGCGACGCGGCCTACGCGGGCAACCCGAGCGCAGCCGCGTTCCTCGCCCGCCACCGCCAGGAGCTGCGTCGGCGGGTGCGGCGCTTCACCGGCGAGTACGCCTACACGATCGACCAGGTGCTGGCCGACATGATCGACCGCTGTCGGACCCAGAAGCTCCGCCTGATCGCGGCCGAAGCAGACGCCAAGCTGGACCTCGGCGTGCTGCTCGCCGCTCGGACCCTGAAGTACCGCCACAGCGGCCGGCACCGGGTGCCGCTGTGACCCGGCTGAGGGCGACCAGGCGGCCGCTGCGGATCCTGGCGCTGATGCACGAGAGCCTGGTTCCGCCGGACGCGGCCGACGACGCCGAACGGGCGGCTGCGGAGTGGAAGACCGAGTACGACGTGGTGTCGACGTTGCGCGAGCTGGGCCACGAAGTACACGCGCTGGGCGTGGGAGGCAGCCTGGGCGACATCCGCCACGCCGTCACGGCCTGGAAACCCCACATCGCCTTCAACCTGCTCGAGGGCTTCGACGACGTGGCCACCTGGGACCAGAACGTGGTGGCCTACCTCGAGCTGTCGGGCGTGCCCTACACAGGCTGCAACGCTCGCGGGCTGCTGCTGGGCCGCGACAAGGCGATCGCGAAGAGGCTGCTCACGTCGCACCGCATCGCGGTCGCCGACTTCGTGGTGGCGCCTCGCGGCCGGCAGTTCCGGCGCCCGCGGCGGCTGGTGTTCCCGCTGTTCGTCAAGTCGCTCACGCTCGACGCCTCGATCGGAATCTCCCAGGCCTCGGTGGTGGAGGACGACGACAAGCTGCTCGAGCGCGTGCGCTTCATCCACGAGAGTACGGGCACCGACGCGCTGGTGGAGCGCTACATCGAGGGGCGCGAGCTGTACGTCGGCGTGCTCGGTAACGACCGGCTGCAGGTGCTGCCGATCTGGGAGCTCTACTTCGAGGACCTGCCGGAGGACAAGCGCCGGATCGCCACCGAGCGGTTGAAGTGGAGCCTCAGCTACCAGAAGAAACACGGCATCGACAGCGGCGCGGCCCGGGACCTGACGCCGGAGCTGGAGGCCCGCATCCGCGACACGTGCAAGCGGGTGTATCGCGCGCTGATGCTCTCGGGTTGCGCGCGCATCGACCTGCGGCTGACGGCGGCAGGACGGGTCTACGTGATCGAGGCCAATCCGAACCCCCAGATCTCGCGCGACGAGGACTTCGCCCAGTCGGCACTCGTGGCCGGCCTGACGTACCCCGAGTTGCTGGAGCGGATCGTGAGACTGGGGCTGCGCTGGGAGCCCAGGCGCCTGGGCTGAGGAGGCGCCTCGCGCTTCACCCGCCTGCTTCCTCACGTTTTGTAGAAATCGCCGGGAGCCGCGGGTGGACGGCGGGGGCCCACCTCGCGTTACCGGCTCGCGCCAGGAAGACCTGCACGGCACGCCGATTGCTCCTGTTCCTGGTGCCGGCGGACAGAAGGCAGGGGAACGCCATTCGCTGACGAGATAGGACGACATCGTGCTGCACGAATTCCTGACCGCCAACACCGCGGAAATCATCGCCCGCACGCGGTTCAAGATCGCGGCGCGCACCTCGCCCGTCCCGACCGAGGCGGAGCTCAAGAACGGAGTCCCGCTCTTTCTCACGCAGCTGATCGACCGCTTGCGCCTGGCGACCACGAACAGCGATGCCATCGAACAGAGCGCCGGGCACCACGGCGGCGAACTGGCCGCGATGGGCTTTTCCGTCAGCCAGGTCGTGCATGGCTACGGCGACATCTGCCAGGCCATCACCCAGCTCGCCGAAGAGACGAATGCCCCGATCACGGTCGAGGAGTTCAACACCTTCAACCGCTGCCAGGATGACGCCACCGCCGAGGCCGTCTCCGAATACGAGCGCTATCGCGACCGGTCAGCCGCCTACAACGGCATGGAACGCCAGGGAGCGCTGGCCCACGAAATGGGCAATCGAGTGGCCGCCGCCCTGATTGCCTTCAAGATCCTCAAGACGGGCGCGGTCGGCATCGGCGGCAGCACCGGCGCGGTGCTGGGCCGCAGTCTCCGCGCCCTGCGCTCCCTGATCAACAATTCCCTCGCCGAAGTGCGCCTCGAGTCCGGCCACACGGTCGTGACCCGGGTTCCGCTCGCCGACCTGATGGCGGAGGTGGAACTCGAGGCCTCGATGCGAGTCGGGGGCCCCGGTCAGCGGCTGGTGGTGTCCGAGGTCGACCCGGGCGTCGAGGTCCAGGCCGACGCGCAGATCCTCTCCGCCGCCCTTTCGAACCTGCTCCACAACGCCTTCAAGTTCGGCGGCGCCGACGGCCAGGTGTCGCTGATCACCAAGGTGACGGCCGATCGCGTCCTGTTCGAGGTCGAGGACGAGTGCGGAGGCCTTCCCCCCGGCAAGATCGACCAGCTGTTCAAGCCCTTCAGGCAACAGGACGCCGACCGCTCGGGGCTCGGCCTCGGTCTCACCATCAGCCGCAGGGGCGTCGAGGCCATGGGGGGCCGCCTGTCGGTGCGGGACATGCCCGGTCACGGCTGTGTGTTCTCGATCGACCTGCCCAGGGCCCCTGTTGCCTGAGTCGCTTCGCGACTCGGCGGCGGCGGCGTTCCCAGCAACGGCACCGCTGCCCCCCGCGGTCCTCGCCGAGTCCACGTTTCGACCGGCCGTCCGGCTGATGGCGGGGCGCGCGCTGGCTTCCATCACGACGCTGCTGATCCCGGTGACCCTGGTCCGGGTCCTCGACCAGGCCGCGTACGGCACCTACAAGCAGCTCTTCCTGGTCTTCACCACGCTCTATTCGGTGGCCCTGGTCGGCCTCTCGGACAGCCTCTACTACTTCATCCCCCGCGACCCGGTACGCGGCGGGCGCTACGTGGCGAACGCGGTCGCAGGCTTGTCCATCGCCGGCCTCGCCTGCCTGGGCGGGCTCTACGCGACACGCTTCGCAATCGCCGGCTGGATGAAGAACGCGGCCCTGTCCGAACACCTCGTCTCGATCGGCCTGTTCCTGCTCTTCACCCTGGTCGCGACCGTGCTGGAGATCGCCCTGATCGCGCGCAAGCGCTACAGGCGCGCCGCCTCCGCGTACGTGGTCTCCGACGTGGTCCGGGCCGCGTGCTTCGTCGTGCCCATGCTGCTGCTGCCGACGCTGGACACGCTGATGTCGTGGGCGGTGGTGTTTTCGGCCGCCCGGCTGGTCGCCGCCCTGGTCATGCTCGAGAAGGAGTTCGGGAAGGACCTGCGGCTGGACCCTGGCCTGTGGCCGGCGCAGATCGCCTATGCGCTTCCGTTCGCGCTCTACGTCCTGGTGGAGATCCTCCAGGCCACGTTCCACCAGTACGCGGTGAGCTGGCACTTCGATGCCGTCACCTTCGCGATCTACTCGGTGGGCTGTTTCCAGGTCCCGTTCGTGGACTTCCTCGCGACCCCGGCCTCGAGCGTGATGATGGTGCGGATGAGCGAGGTGCAGCGCGAGGGCCGCCCGCAGGAGGCGCTCGCCATCTGGCTCGACGTCACCCGCAAGCTGGCGCTGATCTTCTTCCCGATGGTGGCGTTGCTGATCGCCACCTCGCGCGAGGTGATCACCTTCCTGTTCACCGACGCCTACGCGGCGAGCGCTCCGATCTTCGCCCTGTGGTCGCTGACCATCGCCCTGTCGGTGCTGCAGACGGACGCCGTGATGAGGGTCCACGCCCAGATCCGTTTCCTGTTCTTCGTCAACCTGCTGCGACTGGCCGTGATCGTCGCCTCCATCCAGGCCCTGATGGGGGGATTCGGCCTGATCGGTCCGGTACTGGCCACCCTGTTCGCGATGGCCCTCGCCAAGGTCCTGCACCTCTGGCGGATGGGACGGGTCATGAACCTGAAGGCTTCACAGTTGCTGCCCTGGCCGGCGCTGGGCGCCATCCTCGCGGTGAGCGCGATCGCCGTCGCGCCCTTGCTGGTGGTGCAGGCGCTCGCGGCAGGGTCGCGGCCCGTCGTCCTCCTGATCGGGACTGCGGGCTACGGCCTGACCTACGTGCTGCTCCTGGTGACGACCGGAGTCGTCACCGTCGAGGAGCGCGCGAGCCTCGGCCGCTGGTGCCGCGTCAACCTGCTCGGCGCCCTGGCGCCGGCGGGCGTCCGGTAGACCGCCCATGTGCGGCATCGCCGGCATCTTCCACCTGCGCGGAGGGCCCGTGGAGGAGCACGACATCGCCCGGATGTGCGATGCGCTCACCCACCGCGGACCGGACGAGGGCGGCGTCCATCTGGCGGCCGGGATCGGGATCGGCATGCGCCGTCTCAGCGTGATCGACGTCGCGGGTGGCTCGCAGCCGATCGGAAACGAGGACGGCTCCGTGTGGGTCGTGTTCAACGGCGAGATCTACAACTTCCGCGACCTGCGCCGGGAGCTGATCGGGTCGGGGCATGTCTTCCGCACCCAGACCGACACCGAGGTGATCGCCCATCTCTACGAGGAGCGCGGCGCCTCCTGCGTCGAACACCTTCGGGGCATGTTCGCCTTCGCGCTGTGGGACGCTGGACGGCGGCAGCTGCTCCTCGCCCGCGACCGGTTGGGCGTGAAGCCGCTCTACTGGACCGAAGCCGCGGGCCGGCTGGTGTTCGCGTCCGAGCTCAAGGCCATCCTCCAGCTTCGCGAGGTGGAGCGTCAGCTCGACTGGGGCTCCGTGGACCACCTCTTCACCCATCTCACCACTCCCGCGAGCGACAGCATCATCGAGGGTGTCCACAAGCTCGAGCCCGGCCATGTGCTGACCGCGAGTGTTGCGACGGGCGTTCGCCGCCACCGTTACTGGGCGCCGCGGTTCGAGCCCGATCGCAGCAAGGGCCTGGACCACTTCGTCGAGGGTGTCCGCGGGCTGCTCGAGGAGTCGGTGCGCCTGCGCCTCGTCAGCGACGTGCCGCTCGGCGCGTTTCTTTCCGGCGGCCTCGACAGCAGCGCCGTCGTCGCGACCATGGCGGGCGCGATGGATCAACCGGTCAGGACGTTTTCGATCGGATTCGCAGAACGCGCCTTCGACGAGCTCCGCTACGCGCGCCTGATCGCGGAGAAGTTCGGCACCCTCCACCGGGAACTGATCGTGGAGCCGAACGTCGTCGACATCCTCGACGACATCGCCTGGTTCCTGGACGAGCCCTTCGGCGATTCCTCCGCCATCCCCACCTACCTGGTCTCGCAGATGGCGGCCGAACACGTGACCGTCGTGCTCTCCGGAGACGGCGGCGACGAGTTGTTCGCAGGCTACGACAAGTACCGGATCGAGGGCCGCGAGCGCGAGGCCCTGCCCGCGCTCTCGCGGGCCGCGCTGCGCGCCATCGGCCGGTACATGCCCGACGGGATGAGGGGTCGCAACTTCGTTCGTCACCATGGCCTCACCGGGGCGGAGCGCTACCTCGACGCCTCCACCCTCTTCCGTGAGGATCAGAAGCGCAGGCTGTTCCAGCCCGAGGCCTATGCGCGGCTCGCCGCGGGCGATGAAGCCCGCAACGAGGCGCGGGCCTTCCTGCGAGGCGGGGGGCACTGGTTGTCCGAGCTGCAGCAGCTCGACATCGAGCGCTCGCTCCCGCTCGACATCCTGACCAAGGTGGATCGCATGAGCATGGCGCACTCGCTCGAGGCGCGTGAGCCGCTGCTCGATCACAAGCTGGTCGAGTTCGCCGCCACCATACCGCCGGAGATGCAGATCCGGGACGGCTCCGGGAAGTCCGTGTTCAAGCAGGCCATGCGTGGCGTGCTGCCGGACACGGTGATCGATCGCCGCAAGCAGGGCTTCGGCGTCCCGCTCGGGAGCTGGTTCCGCGCTTCGCTCTCCGGCTTCCTGCGCGACCTCCTGCTCTCGGGGCCGGCCCGCGATCGCGGCATCTTCGAGCCCGCCTACGTGCTCAGGCTGATCGAGCGGCATGAAGCGGGCCAGGACCTCGGCCTCCACCTGTGGACGCTCATCTCCTTCGAGCTCTGGTGCCGCGCGTTCCTCGACCGGACGACGACCAGGCCCCGGGTGCGACCCGCCCGCGGCTGCGTCATCGAACCACCTCGCTCCAGCGCTCCGCCGCTCGCCCGGGCCGCTCGGACCTGTTGATCGGAGGACCCTCATGAACAAGACCCTGTCCCTGCTCGCCGCTCTCGCCACGCTCGCCGTCTCCGGGACCGCGCTGGCCCAGCGCCCCGAGGCGTCCGACCGCGCGGTGCCGGCCGGCTATCGCATCGGTTCGGAGGACATCCTGCAGATCTCGGTGTTCGGAAACGAGGCGCTCAGTCGCACGGTGCCGGTGCGCCCCGACGGCAAGATCTCCCTGCCGCTCCTCAACGACGTGCAGGCGGCCGGCCTCACGCCGATGGAACTGCGCGAGGTCCTGATGAAGAGGCTCGTGGAGTTCGTGCCGTCGCCCGAGATCTCGGTGATGGTGACCGAGGTGCGGAGCTTCATGATCTCGGTCATCGGTCAGGTGACGAAGCCCGGTCGGTACGATCTCCGGAGTTCGGCCACCGTCGTCGACGCGCTGGCCATGGCCGGGGGCTTCAAGGAGTTCGCGGGCCGGTCGAAAATCGTGGTGATTCGCCGCGAGGGAGGCACCTCGAGGCGCATCGCGTTCGACTACGACAAGCTGAGCGACTCGAAGACACCCCAGGACAACTTCGAGCTGCGACCGGGCGACATCGTCATGGTCCCGTAGTGCCGGAACCGCTCGCGGGTCGCGCCGGAAAACACCGATCGTCGGGCAGGGCGGCCCCGCCGTCGGTGAGCCGCAATCTACAAAGCGCGCGGCCCCGCTCCCGGGCGTAAGCGGATCCCCGCGCCGGATGCCGGCGTTTCGAGGGCCTGCCCGTGGCCGCCATATTGCAGTACGAAGCAGTGTGGAGTCCGCCGGTCGGGTCCGTCTCTTCATTCTCGGTTTCGCCCTCGTGACCCTCGTGGTCCCGGGGGGCAGTGCCCAGGAGCTGGCGCCCCAGCCCCCGAAGCAGCTCGGCGCCTTCGTGGTTCCCATGCTCACCGTGGCCGAGACCTGGGACGACAACCTCTTCTTCACCCAGTTCCCGGAGTCCGATCTCGTGACGCGGGCGATCCTCAGCGTCGAAGCCGGCTACCGCTCGACGGCGTTCACCGTCAACCTGCAGGGCGCGCGCGCCGCCGACTACTTCGAGCGCCACTCGGAGTTCAACACCACTCGCGGCCGCACGCTCGCACAGGCGACCGTGACCGCGCTCCCGACGAGGTCACTGACCTTGTCCCTCTTCGCGTGCTATCTCGACACCAAGACGCCCAGCGAGTTGAACCTGATCTCCGGACTGGCTGTCGGCCGATCGCTCGCCACCCGGGTCTCGGCCACGCCCATGATCGAGTATCGACTGGGCAGCGTATCGACCCTGACCGCCGCGTTCCCGCTGGCCCACGACACCCTCGACGGCCGGACCTCCGACACCCAGTCCGGCGTCCTCGGGCTCGATCGCCGCATCACGCGCCGGGACGCCCTGGGCCTGCGCTACGAGCATCGCTGGTTCCACTTCACCGGCGGCGACAAGACGGAGCGGTCCACGTCCGACGTCGTGACCCTCGGCTGGCTGGGCGAGGTTTCGGAGAACACCCTGCTCCTGATTCGCGCGGGGCCCCGCTACGCAAAGGGTGCCTTCACGGCGGAGATCCTGGCCACGATGAAGCGCCGCACGAGCCGCGGTCTGCTCACCGTCACCTACTCCAAGACCCAGGCCACCACGCTCGGCAAGACGGGCGCTCTCGACACCCAGTCGCTGGTGGCGTCGATGGCCTGGCGGGTCGCGAAACACCTCGAGATCGCTTCGGGTCCGGGCGTGTATCACAACTCCCTGCGCGGTCAGAACCTGAACGCCATGCGCTTGAACCTCGAATCGCTGTGGCACTTCTCGCCCTGGTTCCACCTCGGAGCCTCGTACTCTTTCGACCTCCAGCAGCCGGACTACGGCGTGCCCGGGCACATCCGGCGCGGCGCCTTCATGGTCAAGCTCCTCGCCTCGAAGGCCCAGCGACGGCCGGAAGACACGACCGCGGAAGCCACCCCCTCGGAGTCGAACTAGCCGTGGTCCCGAACGCAAGGACGGGCATCGAGCAGGCGCTGGCCTCTTTTAGCCGCCGCAGGTGGGTCGCGCTCTCGATCTTCGCCCTCGTCCTGTCCGTGGCCCTGAGCTTCGCGAAGTCGCTGCCCAACCTCTACGAGTCCACGGCGACGCTCCTCGTCGAGCGACCGGCCAGCCAGGGCGGGGCCGACGACGTGGAGTCGCGGCTTCAGAGCATCCGTCAGGAGATCCTCAGCCGCACGCGGCTCGCCGAACTGATCGGCCGCCTGGACCTGTACCCCGCCATGCGCACGGGGGCATGGTCGCAGGAGGCCGTGGTCGAACGCATGCGCCGGGATGTCCGCATCGGCGCGTCCGGTTCGGAGCTGGCCGCCGGGCGCGGCACGATCGCCTTCGCGCTGGCCTACCGCGGTCGGGACCCGGTGAAGGTGACGCTCGTCGCCAATGCCCTCGCCTCGTCGTACATCGAGGAGGAATCGGTCCTGCGCGAACGCCAGACGAGCGGGGCCGCGGGGGTCCTGCGCACCCAGCTCGACGAAGTCAAGAAGCGGCTCGCTCCCCAGGAGGCGCGGATCGCCGAGTTCAAGCGGCTCCACGCGGGGGAGCTTCCCCAGCAGGCGGATTCGAGCTTCCTCGCCGTCGAGCGCCTCAACGGACAGCTCCAGCGGGTGAGCGACACGCGCGCAGCGGCGGTGGAAAGGCGCGCCACCCTGCTTCGCGAGGCAGGCGAACCCGGCGCCCTGGGTGACGCGTCGGATCCCGATCGGGTCCGGCTGGCCAGGCTGACCCAGGAGCTGGCGGCGCTGCGTACACGTTTCTCGGACCGCTACCCCGACGTCGCGAGCAAGAAGGCCGAGGTCGACAGCCTGTCGGCCGTGGTGGCCTCCAAGCCCCAGGTCGATCGCGCCCTGCCGCAGCTCGAACAGGCGAATCGCGAGATCCGCAGCCTGCAGGCCCAGGAGGCGCGCCTTCAGGCCGAGATCGGCCTGTATCAGCGCCGCGTCGAAGGGGCTCCGTTCCGCGAGCAGGAGTACCAGGTGCTCGCCCGTGACTACCAGACCACCCGCGACTTCTACGACACCCTGCTCAAGCGGTACGAAGAAGCGCAGCTCGCCGAAGCGCGCGAGGACGGGCCCCAGGGGCAGCGCCTGCGGCTGCTCGACCCTGCGATCACGCCGGTGAGTGCCCTGGCTCCCGATCGCATCCGGCTCGCCATGTTCGGCCTGATCGCGGCACTCGCCCTGGCCGTCGTCGGCGTCGCCGGCGCCGAGAAGCTCGACTCCTCCTTCCACTCGGCCGAGGACCTCGGCCGGCATACGCGCGTGCCCGTCCTGGTGCGCATCCCGCGGATGTCGACCGATTCCGCCGCCGACCGAACGCGAGCGCGGCGAAGGGCCGCACTGCTGGCCCTGGGCCTCACGGCTGGCCTCGTCATCGCCGTCAGCGCTTCGCGGCTCGTGGCCCAGGACAACGAAACCGTCGTCGCCATCCTCGCCCCCCGGGGACGGCCATGAGCACGAGCAGCGGGATCCGCCCTGCCACGATCGCCGAGGCCTCCGGCCGCAGGCAGATCAGAAGCGTCGCGACCGCGCCTCACGCTCCGCAAGCCTATGCGGCCGAGCAGTACCGGGTGTTGAGCCACATCACCCAGCAACTGGCGAAGGTCTCGCGCAAGGTGATCGCGATCTCGAGCCCGATCGCGGGCGACGGCAAGACCACGACCAGCATCAACCTGGCGCGTGCGCTCTCGCAGTCCGCGGGCGTACGGGTCCTGCTGATCGACGCCGACCTCCGGCGTGGCTCGCTCGGCGAGCAACTCGGCATCGCCCGCTCCGCGAGCCCTGGCCTCGGCGGGATGATCGCGGACCCTCTCTCTCGCCTCGACGAGGCGGTGCGCCGACGGCCGGGCCTGGGCTTCGCCGTGCTGCCCGCGGGGGTCTGCCCCGCGATGCCCTACGAGGCGCTCAGGTCGGCCCGGATCGGCGAGCTGATCGCCGAGGCGCGCGAGCGATTCGATCACGTGCTGCTCGACACGCCGCCGGTGGTTCCGGTAGCGGACCTGCGCGCGATCAGCGAGTGGGTGGACGGCATCTACCTGGTGGTGAGCGCGCACATCACCCCTCGCGGACTGCTCGACGAGGCGTTGTCCGCGATGGACCCCGACAAGGTCGTGGGCATCGTCTACAACGGAGACGACCTGCCCTTGTCGAGGCGCCATCGGTCCTACTACTCCTACGGCGAGCCCGTCCCGAAGCCCGGCCTGTGGTCCTCGCTGCTGGGAGCGGGGCGGCGGCCGTGAGGTCGCGGAGGTCGCCGGGCAGGGCGCCATGTCGGTGACCCTGGCGCTGTTCGAAGCAGGCCTCATGTTCCTCCTCGTCGGAGCGCGCCTGCTGGTCGGCGAGACCGCGCCCACGCCAGGCGACCTGGGCCTGGCGGCCACGCACGCGTTCGCGCTGACCCTGTGCGGTCTCTTCGCATTCCACTTCAACGACCTCTACGACCTGCGCCGCATCCGGGGCTTCGGCCCGTTCGTCCGGCGCCTTCCGCGGGCCCTGCTGCTCACCTTCGTCCTGGCAGGCCTGGTCGAGTGGAGCATCCCGGCCTTCCGCACCTCCGTGTCGGCCCTCGGCGGCACCGTCCTGCTCCTGGGTGTGCTGGTGCTGCCGCTGCGAGCGGGCCTGCATCACCTGTCGGCGGTTCATCCCTTCAGTCGGCGTGTCCTGGTCCTGGGCACCACCGCGCTCGCGGGCAAGCTGGTGCGGGAGATCCTGGTCGAGCCGGACCTCCGCGACGTGGTGGTGGGTGTCGCGGATGATGGATCGGGAGAGTTCACGCCGGCGCTGCCGAGCCTTCGGCTCGGAACCATCGAGAACCTGGGCCGGATCATCGAGGGATTCGAGCCGGACCTGATCGTGTGCGCGAGCGCTGCCCGCCACGACCCGCTCCTGATGCGGGAGTTGCTGAAGCCGCGGTCGCGCGGCATCCCCGTCGAGGATGGCATCGCCGCCTACGAACGCATCACCGGCAAGATCGCCATCGAGTTCGCGACGCCTCGCGCCATCCTCTTCGCCAGGCAGTCCGAGGTGTCCTCGATGACGCTGCTGCTGGCCCGCGCCCTGAGCGTCGCGGCGGCCTGCGTCGGCATCGTCCTGTTCAGCCCCCTCCTGCTTCCGGTCGCGCTGCTGATCAAGCTGGACTCGGACGGGCCCGTCTTCTTCCTGCACCAGCGAGTCGGCCTCGGCGGCCGGCCCTTCAATCTCATCAAGTTCCGCACCCTGAACACCGGGGTGGCCAGCTCCGAATGGGCCGCCGACAACGACCACCGCACCACGAGGGTGGGCCACTGGCTGCGTCGTTTCCGGATCGACGAGATCCCGCAGTTCCTGAACATCCTTCGCGGCGACATGAACCTGGTCGGACCGCGCCCGCACCCGCTGTCCAACATCGCACTCTTCACCGAGCACATTCCCTACTACGGCGTCCGCTGTTCGGTCCGCCCCGGGGTCACGGGCTGGGCGCAGATCCGCTACGGCTACGCGAACAACCTCGAGGAGGAGACGGAGAAGATGCGCTACGACCTGCACTACATCCGTAACCTCTCGCTCGGACTCGACCTGCGAATCCTGCTCGAGACCGTGAAGGTCGTGGTGACCGGGGGCCGCCCGGCGACGCTCGCCGAGGAGCCGGGGCCCCGGATCCTGCCCATCTACTTCGGGATCGAGCACGCCCGGCGGCCGCCGAGGCCGGTGGCGTCGGCGAGCGAGGCGACGGCCGACGGCGTCGTCTCGATCGAGGCGCAGCGCGCCAGGGGGCCCCGGGTGTCGAGGGACGCGGTGTGGGGTCGCGGCAAGCCGTGAGGCCCGCGAGCGGCCTCCTCGCGCCGGACTGGTGGCGGCCTGCCGCCGCGAGCCGCGCTCTGCCGATCGCAGACGACCTCGCGCCTGCGCAGGTCGCGAATGCCAGTTCGCTGGCGTACGGGGCGCTGGTGGCCTTCACGTGTGTCCTGCTCCTGGCGCCGCAGAACTTCATTCCCGTTCTCGGCACGCTGCGGGTGGCGCTGCTCACGGGCGCCATCGCCATCGTCGCCCACGTGCGTGACCGCTGGGCGCTGGGCCTGCCGCTGACCCGGCCGGGCCGCGAGATGAGGCTCGCGCTCTGGATTCTGGCGTGGGCGCTCGCCGGGATACCGTTCTCGTTGTGGCCGGGTGGAAGCCTGGCCCTGCTGCTCGATCTCTTCCTCAAGGCGCTCGCCGTCTTCTGGCTGGTCGGCAACCTGGTCGACACCCGGCCCCGACTGCGCGGCATGGCGCTGACCCTGACCGTGCTCACCGTGACGCTCGGCGTGGTCGGGATATCGAACTACTTCTCGGGAGTGTTCGGGCCGACCCAGGACGTCCGGATCCTCGGCTACGACGCTGGGCTCGCCCGCAATCCCAACGATCTCGCCCTGATGATCAACCTCATCATTCCCATCACGGTCGCCCTGCTGCTGTCTTCGTCGGGCCTGCCCATGAAGGCCGCCCTGTTCCTGGCCCTCGGGGTGCAGGCGATCGCGGTCGTGCTCACGTTCTCCCGCGCCGGGTTTCTCACTCTGGCGACGACCGCCGGACTCTTCGGCCTCCGCCTGCTGCGGCGTCCGAGCCGCGGCCTGGTCCTCGCCGCGGCGGCGTGCGTCCTGCTCGGCCTGCCCTTGATCCCCGCCAGCTACATCGACCGCCTTCTCACCATGGGGGCCGTGGATGCGGACATCACGGGCTCAGCCCAGGCCCGCTGGAACGGCACCGCCGCGGCCTTCGAGTTCGCGCTCGCGCACCCGCTCAAGGGAGCCGGGCTCGGCATGAACATCCTGGTCCTGAACGAGTCGGTGGGTGTGACCTGGCGCTCCGTGCACAACGTCTACCTGGAGTACGCCGTGGACCTCGGCCTGCCCGGGTTGATCCTGTTCGCCCTGCTGCTCCGCTCCTGCTGGCGCGGCGTCAGGGTGGCCAGACGCACCGCCGGCCCGGAGACCGCACAACTCGCGGAGGGGATCGAGATCAGCCTGCTCGCCTTCTCGATGGCCGCGCTCTTCCATCCTGCTGCCTACGCGTTCTACTTCTATTTCGTGGCCGGCCTGGCGGTTGCCGCCAGGGTCGTCAGCGAGCGTGAAGGCGCGGTGACCGCATGACGACCTCGGCGCCGCCGGTCGGTCCCGTTCCCGTGCTCACCTTTCTCAGCAATTTCCTGATCGGTGGCACGGAGCGCCACGTCGTGAACCTCGTGCGCCACCACGACCGCGGCCGCTACGACATCCACCTCGCCTGCTTCCGGGTCGCTGGCCCACTGCTTCCGGAAGTCGATGCCTCGGTGGTCGCGCTCTCGGAATACCCCATCACTACCCTGAAAAGCCTGCGCACGCTCGGTCAGCAGTGGCGTCTCCTCCGTTACATGCGAAAGCACCACATCCGCATCGTCCATGCCTTCGGCTTCTACGCGAACGTGTTCGCGATTCCCGTCGCGCGGTTCGCTGGCGCCGACCTGGTGCTGGCCTCCATCAGGGACACTGGCGATCACCTGAGCCGGCTGCAGAAGTTCTTGCAGAAATGGACGTGCCGCGCTGCCGATCACGTCCTGGTCAACGCCGAGGCCGTGCGCACCGTGCTCGTGCGGCAGGGGTACGCCGCCTCGCGGATCACGGTCATTCGCAACGGCATCGACGTGTCGCGCTTCGCGGAGCGCCGCGGAGGTACCGAGATCCGGAGTGCCCTCGGCTTTCCCCGGCTCGCCTCCGTGGTGGCCGTTTTCGCGCGGCTCAACCGGCTCAAGGGCATCGAGTACTTCCTGGAGGCGGCGGCCATCCTGCGCGCGCAGTTCGAGGACGCGCGCTTCCTCGTGGTCGGGGACAGCATTTCCGAGGCCTACCGCGCCGACCTCGAGGCGCGCGCCCGAGATCTCGGCCTCGGTGAGCGAGTGGTCTTCGCCGGATTCAGGAGCGATGTCCCCGAGCTCCTGCGCGAGGTGAGCGTGTCGGTCCTGCCGTCCCTGGCCGAGGGCCTGTCGAACGTGGTCCTGGAGGCCATGGCCGCGGGCGTGCCCGTGGTGGCGACCTCGGTGGGAGGCACGCCGGAAATGCTCGACGACGGCGTTCAGGGCCTGCTGGTGCCTCCACGCGACGCGCCGGCGCTGGCCCGGGCCATCGGAGCCCTGCTCTCCGACCCGACCCGTCGCCAGGCCATGGGGCAGGCGGGTCGGGCGCGGGCGATGGCGCGGTTCTCGCTCGAGGCTGCCGTGCGCGAGACCGAACTGCTTTACGAGCGCCTGCTGCTCCCGGGGGCACCGCCGGCGCCGGCGGTGCCC
>JAMPXO010000167.1 GCA_023701125.1 Vicinamibacteria bacterium
CTGCGGGCCAGGGCCGCCAGGGTGTCGGCGTTGGCTTCGGCGGCCACCGCCTGGTCGGCGTAGCCCTGGGCGTCCTTGCCCGAGCCGGCGAGCAGGGTGGTCTCGGCCAGCGCCGCGAACACCGCGGCCTTGACCGCCGGGGCGGCCGACGCGGTGGCGTCTGCGGCGGACTTCAGCGTCGCCAGCGCCTCGGCGACCTTGCCGGTCTTGCGCTGGAAACGGCCCAGGGCGAGCAGCGCCTCGGGGTTGCCCGGGTTCTGGTTGACGAGCTTGTCGAGCGTCTTCTGCGCCTCGTCGACCTTGCCCTTGTTGAGTTGCTCCTCGGCCTTGGCGACCGCGTCGTCGATCTTCTTGTCGCCCCAGGCGGGCGTCGCCAGGGTCAGCACCAGCAGCGCCGCGATCCGCATCCTCATCGGCCTTTGTCCTCTCTCCTCAAGCACTTGCCGCTCAATCATAGCTCCGGCCGGGGCAGGCGCCGGCGACGACTCCCGCTAGAGTGATAGTATCCGCCTTCCCGAATTCGGTTCCATCCGATGCCCAGCGAACTTTGCCAGTCGTGCCGCCGCCCCCAGAGCCCCGAGGCCCTCGCCTACCGGAAGGGGGAGGCCCGGGTCTCTCACGCGAGCTTTCTCCAATGCGATGTCTGCGAGCGGGTGTTGTGCTCCGACTGCCTGCAGATCTACGACATCCTCTCGGGCGACGACTTCCTGTGCTCGGCCTGCGCCGCCCAGCTCCCGAGCAGCGCCTCGGGGCCGGGGCCCCGCGTGCGTCCCCCGCGCTGACCGTCGCACCGGAACCACGCAAGAATTCCAGAGGCCGTGTCCGATTTGCAGAGGCCCGGCCCGGAAACCGAACCGCGGTTCGGTTTTACTCTCTTTAGAATCAACACTTTGACATTAATTGACGCGCAGGATGGAACCGGCACGCGCTTTGCTACGTCTATAATCGCGACGTCATACAGTTAAGAGCGGGGCCGCTCTCCTATAAACATCCCATCCGATTTCGATCGACCCCCCGCTACAAAATCCTACCCCCCTAAACAGGGGATCATCCCCGACGGACCCCGAGGGCGCCTTTCAGGCGCCCTCAGTTTTTTGGGGTAGAGGTGGAGCGCTGGCGGGCCTCGGCGACCGCGCGGCGGGCGTCGACGACGCCGAAGCCCTGGCGATCGACCGGGACGTGCGACAGCCGGCGCGCGGTTTCGATCAGCAACTGGCGAGCCTCGCGGGCGGTCAGCGCGGGGCAGGCCTCGAAGAGCTGGGCCGCCAGCGACGACACGATCGGGGCCGAGAAGCTGGTGCCGTCGACGTGCTTGTAGGAGCCCGAGATCACGTTCTGGTCGCGGGCCCGGATCTCGACGAGCTGGCGGATCAGGTACGGCTCGAGGCCGATCGCGGCGTCGAGCTGTTCGTCGATGCCCGGGCTCGCCTGCAGCAGCGACCTCAACTCGTCCTCGCGCGCCGCCTGCAGCCGCGCCAGCAGCTCGGCCTGGCCGGCCGTGGGCGTGCCGGGCAGGATCGGGGCGGCGACCCAGATCCCCGGCGCCAGCAGCTCGGGTTTCTGCAGCCCGTCGAGGGTCGGCCCGTAACTCGAGTGGTACATGTCGTAGCCGGCGAACTCGCGGCGGTTCTTGTCGTCGAGGCCGCCGACCGCCAGCACCGACGGCGCCGATGCGGGCGGCACCACCGGGTGACGCGGGTGCAGGCCGGCGTTGCCGACGGCCGCCACCACCAGCAGCCCCTCGCGGGCGGCGCGCTCCGCGGACTGCGACAGCGGGTCGCTCAGGTACGAGGCCTCGTAGTCGCCGCCGCAGCTCACGTTGACCACGCGGATGCCGTAGCGCTTGCGGTTGCGGATCACCCAGTCGAGGCCCTTGCGGATGTCGTCGTGGGCGATCCGTTTCGCGCTGCCGACCTTGACCAGCACCAGGTTCGCGCGCGAGGCGAGGCCGCGGTACAAGCCGTCGGAGAGATGGCCGTTCCCGCACGCCACCACCGACGTCATCATCCCGTGCCAGCTCGACACGTCCGGTCGCTTCAGGTCCTCCATGCGCGCACCGGGCCGGGTGACGTCGACGTAGCGCAGGATGCGCTGGCCCGGCTCGCCCTCGGTCAGGTCGGGGTGGGCGAAGAAGCCCGAGTCGAGGAAGGCGAGCGTCACCCCCTCGCCGGTCAGCCCGGGGTCGGCACCCAGCCGCAGCGGTGTCGGCAGGATCGCGCTGCCGCGCCAGTCGGGCCGCCGCCGCAACTGGCCGAGCGCGTCGGCGAAACGCTGCACGCACTCGAGGCACAGCGGCTGGTCGGGATGCCAGCCGCGGGCGTTGGCGATGGCGACGGCGGCCACCTCCGCGTCCAGCGTGCGCCCGGGCAGCAGCGGCACTTCTTCGCTGCGGCAGGACGGGCAGGCGAGCGGCGCCCCGCGCGCGGGCTCGGACGGGGACGTCTGCTCGGTCGCCATGGGGCGGCAACGCTAACAAAATCGCTCCCTATAATCGACGCGAGCCCGCGTTCGCTGACCGCGGCAAGGAGTCTGCCCATGATGCGTTCGGCCAACCCCGCCCTGTCGGACAAGGCGTTCCGCGAATCCGGCGTCGCCGCCCGTGGCGACGCGATGACGATCGACGGCGCGGTCAACAAGACCGGGATCTCGCTGCTGGTGTTGATCGCCGCCGCGGCCTTCGTCTGGAACATGGGTCTCGGCGGGCCGACCCGCCTGCTGATGCTGGTGGGCGCGATCGGCGGCTTCGTGGTGGCCATGGTCACCGTCTTCAAGAAGCCGTGGGCGCCGATCACGACGCCGCTGTACGCCGTGCTGGAAGGCCTGTTCCTGGGTGGCCTGTCGGCGACCTACGAGGCCCGCTTCCCGGGCATCGTGATCAACGCCGTCGGGCTGACGCTCGGCACGCTGGCGGCGCTGCTGCTCGCCTACCGCTCCGGCCTGATCCGCGCCACGGAGAACTTCAAGCTCGGTGTCTTTGCGGCCACCGGCGCGATCGGCCTCGTCTACCTGGTGTCGATCGTGCTCGGCTTCTTCGGCAAGGAGATCCCGCTGATCCACGGCAGCGGCATGGTCGGCATCGGCTTCAGCCTGGTCGTGGTCGGCATCGCCGCGCTCAATCTCGTGATGGACTTCGACTTCATCGAGAACGCGGCCGGCCGGGCGCCGAAGTACATGGAGTGGTACGCGGCCTTCGGCCTGCTGGTCACCCTGGTCTGGCTCTACATCGAGATCCTGCGCCTGCTGTCCAAGCTCCAGGGCCGCGACCGGAGATGACCGCGGTCTGGCGCCGGAGTGAGTCCGGCGCCAGACCGTTAATTTCCGCCAGGCCCTTTCAGGAACTTGAGCAGTTCCGAGTCCGTCGACAGCACGATCGTCGAGCGGCTGTCGAGGGTGGCCTCGAGCGTCTCCATCGACTTCACGAACTGGTAGAAGTCGGGGTCCTTGCCGTAGGCGCGGGCGTAGATCGTGGTCGCCTGGGCGTCGGCCTTGCCCTTCAGTTCCTGGGCCGAGCGGTAGCCGACCGAGGTCTCCTTCAGGACGTCGCGCTCCTTCTGTCCGCGGATCTCGGCCGCGCGACCCTGGCCCTCGGAGCGGCTGCGCTCGGCGATCCGGCGCCGCTCGGAGATCATCCGCTCGAACACCTTCTGCTGGACGGAGTCGACGTAGTTGATGCGCTTGAAGCGCACGTCGACCAGCTCGACACCGAACTCGGGCGTGATCTTGGCGGCCTTCTCGAGCACGATCTGCTGGATCTTCTCGCGCCCGGTCACGATCTTGGCCATCGCCTCGGCGCTGCCGATCCCGGCCAGTTCTTCGGTCAACTGGAACTCGCGGTTGGTGGTGCGGACCAGCTCCAGCAGGTCGAACGAGGCGACCGCGTTGCGGGTCTCGCCGTCGACCACGCCGTCGAGCCGGACCTGCGCCCCGCGCTCGTCGTTGACGGCCTGGAAGAAGCGCAGCGGGTCGGAGATCCGCCAGCGCGCGTAGGTGTCGACCCAGATGTACTTCTTGTCCTTGGTCGGGATCTCGTTGGAGTCGCCGTCGAACTCCAGCCAGCGCTTGTCGAAGCGGTGCACGACCCACACGAAGGGCACCTTGAAGTGCAGCCCCGGCTCGGTGACCAGGCCGCCGACCGGCTTGCCGAACTGGGTCAGGATCGCCTGCTCGGTCTCCTGCAGGGTGTAGGTGCCCGACAGCGCGCACAGCGCGAGCACGAGGACGAGGATCAGCCGCGTGGACGCGTTCACTTCTGCACCCCCGTGGCCGGCGCCGCGCCGATCGGCAGGAACGGCAGCACCCCTTTGGCCTTCTCGTCGACCACGACCTGCTGGCCGAGCTTCGGCGCGATCCGGCCCATCGCCTCGAGGTACAGCCGGCGGCGGGTGACCTGCGGCGCCTTGCGGTACTCCTCGTAGACGGACTCGAAGCGCTTGGCGTCGCCTTCGGCGCGGTTGACGCGCTCGAGCGCATAACCCTCGGCGGCACGCACGAGCTGCTCGGCCTCGCCCTTGGCGCGCGGCACTTCCTTGTTGTAGTCGGCCCACGCCTCGTTGGTGGCGCGCTCCTTCTCCTGGATCGCCTGGTTGACCTCGTTGAAGGCGGGCTTGACCGGGTCCGGCGGGTTGACGTCCTGCAGCACGAGCTGCTGGACGTCGATGCCGATCTCGTAGAGGTTGCACAGCGTCTGCAGCTCCTCCTTGGCGAGCCGGGCGATGTCCTCGCGGCCGACGGTGATCACCTCGTCCACGCTGTGGTCGCCGACCACCTTGCGCATCGACGCCTCGGTCATGTAGCGGAAGGTCAGCTCCGGGTCGCGCACCCGGAACAGGTACTTGACCGGGTCGGAGATGCGGTACTGGACGATCCACTCGACGTTGGCGACGTTGAGGTCGCCGGTCAGCATCAGCGCCTCGCCGACGGTCTCGGCGCTGGACGCCGCGTACTCGCTGCGCACGCCGGCCCGCAAGGTGCGGAAGCCGAACTCCATGTTGAGCTGGCGCTGGACCGGCACCTTGCGCACGGTCTCGATCGGCCACGGCAGCTTGAGGTGGGGCCCGGGATCGGTGGTGCGGACGTGGGCGCCGAAGCGCTGCACCACGCCGACCTCGTCGGGCTCGATCTGGTAGTAGCCCGAGACGACCAGGAACAGCACGCCGAAGACCAGCGCGAACAGCCGAATGGTCGCCAGCGAAGGAGGCTTCGGCACGCGGAAGTCCGCGACCTGCGCCTCGATGTCGATCGGTCCGTCACCCCAGCCGCGTCTTGCCATGCGGTGAGTATAGGTCCCGCAGACGGAGGCCGTCCGCGCAAACGCTGCAGATGCCCTTTATCTATGGGCTCGATCAGTCCTCCGAGCCCTCGGGCAACGCCGTCTCGGGCCGGATGAAGCTCCAGGTGGCGGCCGCACGATGGATGTTCTCGACCACGTCGGCGCCGAGCAGCTGCGCGGCGCGCACGCTCTCCTCGAGCGCGCTGGTCCGCGACACCGTGGTGTTGTCGGTGCACAGCGCGACCGGCACGCCCGCCTCGAGGAAGGCGTGGATCGGGTGGCGCTCGCCCGCCTTGATCGCCCCCGTGTGCGCGTTGCTCGACAGGCAACACTCGACCAGCACCTTGTCGGCCGCCAGCCGCCGCATCAGCTCCTTGTCCTGGACTGCCGCGCAGCCGTGGCCGATGCGGGTCACGCCGAGGGTGTCGATCGCCTGCCAGATGTAATCCGGCGGCCCGTCTTCGCCCGCGTGGGCGGTCAGGCCGAGGCGGCCGAGGCGCGCGATCTGGTAGGCGCTGCTGAACAGCCGGGGCGGGTTGCCGCGCTCGGGGCCGGCGATGTCGAAGCCGACCACGCCGGTGCGCTCGTGCAGGTGCTGGGCCTCGGCGATCGCCTGGCGGGCCAGGATCTTGGCGATGTGCGGGCCGTGCTGGCGCATCGCGATCACGATCAACCCCAGTTTCATCTCGGGATGACGCTTGCTGGCGTGGTTCATCCCGGAGAGCACGGCGCGGATCGACTGCCGTGGCGTGAGGCCCGCGAAGGTGTGGATCACCGGCGAGTAGCGCAGCTCCAGCGTGCGCACGCCGGCCGCCGCCGCGGTCGACAGGATCGCCTCGGTGGCCTGGACGATGTTCTCGTAGAACTGGGTGATCCACAGCGGGTAGTGCATCTTGTCGAGGTAGGCGAGCAGGCTGCCTTCCTCGCCTGGCTGGATCTCCAGCCGATGCCGCATCTCCTCGATCGTGTCGACCGGGTGCAGGCGGTTCTTGCGCATCAGCTCCCAGGTCATCTCGACGGGGATCGACCCGTCGACGTGCTGGTGCAGTTCCACCTTGGGCAGCGGCGCCAGCCGCTCGCGCAGTTCGCTCGATTCCATGCGCGAGTCTAGCAAGCGGCACGGCGACGCACGGATCGCGGCGGTCGCTGGCACGGGGCCTGCAGCAAACCACCCCCCGGCGCCTCGCGCGCCCCCTGGAGGGAGACATCGATGAGAACGAAGAGGGCCCTGGCCGCTGGACTCCTGGTCGTGACGAGCGCCGCCGCCGGCCAGGAGCCGCCGCCCGCGATGCCGAAGACGGCGCTCGCCGTCCAGGTCGGCTACTCCACGGGCGCGCGCGACCTCGACGGCGGGTTGATCGGCCTGACCCTGACCCACGACCTGGGCTCGCGACTCGCGCTCGAGGCCCAGGGTGCGCTCCAGGACGGGGGCGAGATGGGCGACGCGGCGACCGCCTCGGCCAGCCTCCTGTTCTACCTGCGTCCGCGGACCGAGGAGGCCGTGCCCTACCTCGTGGCGGGCGGCGGCATCTACCACGCCTCGCTCGACATGGGGCGCATGGATCGCGGCGACCGCTGGGAGGACATGTGGTCGCGGATGTCCGGGCGGCTCGGCAACTGGATGCCCGGCTGGAACCCCGGCCAGCGACCGCCGATCCCCGCCGGCGGGATGGGCCCGTTCGAGGACTGGTTCGAGGACCGCTTCGACACCTCGTACACCGACCCGGCCTTCAGCGTCGGCGCCGGCATCCGGATTCACGTGGGCAAGAAGATCTTCCTGCGGCCCGAGGCGCGCGCCCTGTTCGTGGTCTCGGACGACGAAACGCGCACCGTGGGCATGTTCACCATCAACGCAGGCTATGGATTCTGAACTGGCAAGCTTCGTGCTTTTTGGTTCGCCCGAGGCCGCGCCGTAAGAACTGCGCCGAGGAGAAGCTTCGATGAGCCGCTATCGCATCGCCTGGTTGCCCGGAGACGGGATCGGTATCGAGGTCATGGACGCCACCCGGCTGGTCCTGGACCGCCTCGGGCTGGACGCCGAGTACATCCACGGCGACATCGGCTGGGAGTTCTGGTGCCAGGAGGGGGATTCTTTCCCCGAGCGCACGGTCGAGCTGCTGAAGAAGGTGGACGCCGCGATGTTCGGCGCCATCACCTCCAAGCCGGTCAAGGCGGCCGAGGCCGAGCTGGTGCCGGCGCTGCGCGGCAAGGGCCTCGTCTACCGCTCGCCGATCGTGCGCATGCGGCAGATGTTCGATCTCTACAACTGCCTGCGCCCGTGCAAGGCCTACCCGGGCAACCCCCTGAACCACAAGGAGGGGATCGACCTGGTGGTGTTCCGCGAGAACACCGAGGACCTGTACGCGGGGGTCGAGTTCAACCCGGTCCCGGACGAGCTGGCGGCGACGCTCAAGAAGCTGTCCAAGCCGTTCGCGGCGTTCCACGGCCTCGCCGGCGACCAGTACGCGATCTCCTGCAAGATCAACACGAAGAAGGGCTCCGAGCGGATCGTGCGCGCCGCCTACGAGTTCGCGAAGAGCGCCGGCCGCAAGAAGGTCACCATCGTCCACAAGGCGAACGTGGTCCGCGCGACGGACGGGCTGTTCCTCGAGGAGGCCAAGAAGGTCGCCGCGGAGTACCCGGGGATCGAGACCGACGACGCCAACATCGACGCGATCGGCATGTGGCTGCTGAAGAACCCCTTCAACTACGACGTGCTGGTCGCTCCCAACCTGTACGGCGACATCATCTCGGACCTGTGCGCGCAGATGGTCGGGGGCCTGGGCTTCGGCTGCTCCGGCAACATCGGCCTGAAGCTCGGCGTGTTCGAACCCACCCACGGCTCGGCGCCGAAGCACGCGGGCAAGCAGAAGGCCAACCCGATCGCCACCATCCTCGCGGCCAGGATGATGCTCGACTGGCTGGGCGAGAAGGCGATGGCGGCGAAGGTCGAGGCGGCCACCGCCGCCGTGATCCAGGAAGGCCGGGTCCGCACCTACGACATGGGCGGCAGCTCGACGACGATGGAGATGGGACAGGCCATCGCCGACCGGTTGTGAGCGCGATGCCGAGCCTGCTGATCCACGAGGTCGGCTTCCGGGACGGCCTGCAGATGGAGAAGCAGGTCGTCCCGACCGAGCGCAAGATCGCCTGGATCGAGGCGGCGTTCCGCTCGGGCGTCGACCTCGTCCAGGTCGGCTCCTTCGTGCACCCCGACAAGGTGCCGCAGATGGCCGACACGGATCGCCTGTTCACCTACTTCAGCGAGCCGGGCAAGACGCCCGCGGGCGTGACGCTCTCCGGCCTCGTGCTCAACGAGAAGGGCCTCGAGCGCGGGCTCGGTTGCGGCGTCGGGATGTTCTGCATGGGCGTCTCGGCCTCCGAGACCCACAGTCGCAAGAACACCGGCATGGCGATCGCCGAAGCCAACACCCGCATCGTCGCGATGGCGAAGAGGGCGCTGGGCGAAGGCAAGAAGGTTCAGCTCTCGGTGCAGTCGGCGTTCGGCTGCGGCTACGAGGGCCGGGTGCCGAAGCAGCGGGTGGTCGACATCGTCAAGACCTTCCTCGACGCCGGCTTGCGTTCGCTGAGCCTCGCCGACACCGCGGGCCACGCGACGCCCGACGACGTCGCGGAGCTGTTCGCCCGGGTCCGCGAGCTGGAGCCCACCGCGGACTGGACCTGCCACTTCCACAACACCTACGGCCTCGCCCTCGCCAACGGCTACGCGGCGCGGCTGGCGGGCGTGACGTCCTTCGAGTCCTCGATCGCCGGCCTCGGCGGGTGCCCGTTCACGAAGGTCGCCGGCGGCAACACCTGCACCGAGGACCTCGTCCATGCGCTGCAGCGCGCCGGGCTGCGCGCCGACCTGAAGCTCGACGTGCTGCTGGAGATCGCGAACGACGTGGCTGCGTTCTTCCAGCGCGACCTGCCGGGCTGCATCTACCGCACGGGGCCGATTCCCGAGCCGGTGGCGGGGTAACAGGATGGGAGCCCTGACCGGAATCCGCGTCCTCGACCTGACCAACGTGCTGTCGGGTCCCTTCTGCACGCTGCACCTGGCGCTGCTCGGCGCCGAGGTGATCAAGGTCGAGAACCCGAAGGGCGGCGACCTCGCGCGCGTGCTCGGCAACGTGCCCGCGTACAACAAGAAGCTGATGGGCACCAGCTTCCTGGCCCAGAACGCCAACAAGAAGTCGCTGACCCTCAACCTGAAGAGCGAGGACGGCCGCAACGTCTTCAAGAAGCTGGTGGCGAAGGCGGACGTTGTGGTGGAGAACTTCCGCCCCGACGTGATGAACCGCCTCGGCCTCGGCTACGCCACGCTCGCGGAGATCAACCCGAAGCTCGTGTACTGCGCCATCTCCGGCTTCGGCCAGACCGGGCCCGACGCCGACAAGCCCGCCTACGACCAGATCATCCAGGGTCTCA
>JAMPXO010000168.1 GCA_023701125.1 Vicinamibacteria bacterium
CGCTCGCCGATTCCGATGGAATCGGCGAGCGTCCGCTAGTGGTCGTGGCGATGGTGGGTGTCGGGATAGTGCGGGTGGGCGTGCGTCTGCGGCGCGTGGGAGTGCGCATGGCTGTGGGGCTCGCCCGGCGTCGTCCCGGGTGAGTGGTCGTGGTCGTGGTGGTCGTCGTGGACGTGGCTGTGGGCGTGCTCGACGGGATCATGGGTGTGTTCGTGGTCGTGGCGCTCCGTGAGGTGGAGCCACACCCCCGCCGCCATCAGCGCGGCTGCCGCGACGAATCCGGGCCCGACGCTCTCGTGGAGAAGCAGCAGCGAGGCGGCCGCCCCGAAGAAGGGCGCGAGCGAGAAGTAGGCGCCGGTGCGCGCGGTGCCCAGGTGGCGTAGCGCGAGCACGAACAGCACGAGGCTGATGCCGTAACCGAGCAGGCCGACCACGAGGGCAGCAGCCGACTCGCCGAGGCCAGGCAGGTGAGCGCCCGTCGCCCAGGCGGTGCCCAGGTTGACGAGCCCCGCGACGGTCCCCTTGATCGCCGCGATCTGCAACGGGTCGCCGCCGGAGATGCGTTGTGTCAGGTTGTTGTCGAGCGCCCAGCACAGGCAGGCCCCGACGACGGCGAGAACCCCGAGCAGGGGCGCCGTCCCCGTCCGCGATTGCCAGGACAGGACGGCGCCGCCGGCGACGATCAGCAGCATGCCGAGCGCGATCCGCCGGTCGAAGTTCTCCCGGAACACGAACCACGCGAGCAGCGCGGTCAAGACGCCTTCCAGGTTCAGCAACAGCGAGACGACCGACGCCGGCGTGACCCGCAGACCGGTCAGGAGCAGGACCGGTGCGGCGATTCCGCCCAGCAACACGGCACCGGCGAGCCACGGCACGTCGGTCCGGGTGAGCGGGGCCTCGTGGCCTCCGCGCGGGCCCAACAAGCGGATCAGCCACAGCCCGAGACCCGAGCCCGAGTAGAGCAGCCCCGCGAGGACCAGCGGCGACAGCTCGCCCAGCAACAGCTTGGCGAGCGGCGTGCTCGCCCCGAACAGCAACGCCGACAGCAGCGCCAACGCGGGGCCTGGCGAGCGCCGGTGCGCCAGGGTCGTCACGCCAGCTCCCTGGCGGTTGCGACCTCCTGACCCCAGCCGGCGAACAGCACCGGCACCACCACGAGGTTCAGGAAGGTCGAAGTCAGCAGGCCGCCGAGGATGACGATCGCCATCGGGCTCTGGATCTCGTTGCCGGCCTCGTGGCCGGCGAGGATCAGCGGGATCAGCGCCAGGCCCGCGGTCAGCGCGGTCATCAGCACGGCCGCCAGCCGTTCGCTCGAGCCACGCACCACGGCCTCCTGCAGCGTCATCCCCTCGTCCCGCATCAGGTGCTCGTAGTGGCTGACGAGGAGCACGCCGTTGCGGATCGCGATGCCGAACAGGGTGATGAAGCCGACCGTCGAGGCGACGTTCAGGCCGCCGCCCGTGACGGCCAGCGCCAGCACGCCACCGATCAACGCCAGCGGCAGGTTGACCAGCACGATCGCGGTGTGGCGATGGCTGCGGAAGGCGAAGAACAGCAGCCCGTACATCGCAGCCAGGATGGCGACCGCCAGCAAGCCCAGGTTTTCCTGGCTGCGGGCCGCCTCTTCGAACTGCCCGCCGAACACGACCCGGTAGCCCTCGGGCAGCGCGAGCCCGTCCGCGATCGCCTGGCGTGCGGCCTGCACGGTGCCCGTCAGGTCGGAGCTGGCGACGTTGGCCGTGAGCATGGCCACCCGCTGCACGTTCTCGCGGCGGACGAGTCCGGGGCCGAGGTCGAAGCGGGCGTGGGCAACGTCGCCCAGGCGGAGCAGCGCACCCTCGGCCGTGGTGACGGGCAGCGCCGCCATCTCGTCGCGATCCGCGCGCAGCCGCTCCGGGAAGCGCACGACCACCCGCGACGTGAGCCCGCCCTCGACCACCTCGCCCGCCGCCGTACCCTGGAACAGCGCCTCCAGCGACTGGCCGACGTCCTGCGGTCGCAGGCCGTAGCGGGCCATCGCCTCGCGATCGAAGTCGACCAGCAGTTGCGGCACGGTCGCCTGCTCCTGGTTGCTCAGGTCCACGAGGCCGGGGACATCACGCAGGATACGCTCGGCGCTGGCCGACAGCTCGCGCAGCACGGAGAGATCGGGGCCGAACAGCTTGACCGCGAGGTTGGTCTTGCTGCCCGAGATCATGTGGTCGATGCGGTGGCTGATCGGCTGGCCGAAGCTCGCGCTGACGCCCGGGATGGTCGCGACCGCGCGCCGCATCTCGGCGAGCAACTCCTCCTTGGGGCGACCGGGCCGCAGCACGACCTCCATCTCCGACGCGTTCACGCCCTGCACGTGCTCGTCCTTCTCGGCGCGGCCCGTGCGGCGGCTGGTCGAGACCACCTCGGGGAACGCGAGCAGCGCCTTCTCGACCTGCAACCCCAGCGCGTCTCCGTCGGCGAGCGGCGTCCCCGGCGGGCTGACGAGCCCGACCGTCAGGCTGCCTTCGTTGAACGGCGGCAGGAAGCTGCGACCGAGCAACGGGACCGCGGACAGCGCCGCGACGACGGCCAGGGTGGCGCCGCCCAGCACGAGCTTGCGGTGGCCGAGGCAGAAGGCCAGGGTCGGCGCGTAGCTCCGCTTGGCCAGGCGCAGCAGCCACGGGTCGTGCGACGCGAGCAGCGCCTCGCTGCGCAGCAGCAGGTAGCACAGCACCGGCGTGATCGTGAGCGCCACCAGCAGCGAGCCGGCGAGCGAGGCGAGATAGGCGACCCCCAGCGGCCGCAGCAGGCGCCCCTCGAGGCCGGGCAGGACCAGCAGCGGCAGGAACACCAGCGCGATGACCAGGGTGGCGAACAGGATCGCGTTGCGCACCTCGGAGGAGGCGCGGAAGACGACGTCCAGCGTACTGCGCCGCTCGGCCTCGGGCCGGCGATGGTTCTCGCGCAGCCGGCGGAAGACGTTCTCGACGTCGATGATGGCGTCGTCGACCAGCGCGCCGATCGCGATCGTGAAGCCGCCCAGCGTCATCGTGTTGAGGCTGCCGCCGAGGGCGGAGATGACCAGCACGCCGGCGACCAGCGAGAGCGGGATGGCGACCGCGGAGATCAGCGTCGTGCGCAGGTTGCCGAGGAACAGGAACAGCACGATCAGCACCAGCACCGCACCGTCGCGCAGGGCGAGAGACACGTTGCGGATCGCCACCTCGATGAAGTCGGACTGACGGAAGTTCTCGGTCTCGATCGTGACGCCCGCGGGCAGCGTCGCCTGCAGGTCGCGCAGCACGTGGTCGATCTCGGCGGTCAGCTCCAGCGTGTTGGCGCCCGGCTGCTTCTGGATGCTGAGCACGACCGCGGGCCGCGCCCGGTAGGCGGCCGTGCCGCGGGCGGGCTCCGGCGCCTCGCGCACGTTCGCCACCTGCGCGATGCGCAGCGGCACCCGGTCGCGCACCCGCAGCACCGTCGCCGCGAGGTCCTCCGCCGAACGCGCGCGGCCCAGCCCGCGGACCAGGTACTCCTGCCCCGCGTCCACGTGGAAGCCGGCGGCCGGCACCGCGCTCGCCTCTTCCAGCGCCGCCACCACGTCCTCGACGGAGATCCCCGCCTGGGCGATCGCGGCGGGGTCGAGCTCGACCAGGAACTCGCGGACGTCGCCGCCGATCGGCACGACCTGCGAGACCCCGGGCAGCGCCAGCAGCGGGCGGCGGACCTGGGTCTCGGCGACGCGGCGCAGCTCCATCGGCGACAGCCGATCGGAGGTGAGGGCGAGGAAGGAGATCTCGCCCATGATCGAGCTGATCGGGCCGAGTGCCGGGCGGTCGACGCCGCCGGGCAGGGCGACACCCTGCAGGCGCTCGGCGACGACCTGGCGAGCGCGGTAGATGTCCTGTCCCCACTCGAACTCGACCCACACGACGCCGATGCCGGCGCCGGAGACGGAGCGCAGGCGCCGCACGCCCGGCGCGCCGTTGAGCGCGGACTCGACGGGGAACGTCACCAGCAGCTCGACCTCCTCGGGCGCCATGCCGCGCGCCTCGGTGATCACGGTGACGGACGGGGCCGACAGGTCGGGGAACACGTCGACCGGCAGCCGCCGGGTCAACAGCAGCCCGGCCACGAGCAGGACACCGGCAACGACCAGGACGGCGACGCGATGGCGCAGGGCGCCACGGATGATGGCGTCGAGCATGATCAGTGCACGTGCCCTTCGGGGGCGCCGGAGGAGAGCAGCGAGCTGCGCCGGATCGCGGCCGCGCCCACGGTGACGATCCGCTCGCCGGGCTTCAGGCCGTCCACGAGCACGCGCAGGCCCTGCCGGGCCAGCACCCGCACCTCGCGCCGGCTGAAGCTCTCGCCGGAGTCGTGGACGTAGGCGACGGAGACGCCGGCGTCGTCGATCAGCGCCGAGTGCGGCACGACGATGCCGCGGCGCTCGCCTGCGAGCAGGATCTCGGCCTCGACCGCGCTGCCGATCGGCAGCTCCGAGGTGCTGCGGTCGATCTCCAGCGTGACCGCGAGGGTGGCGGTCCGCGGGTCGACCTCGGGGGCGACCGCGACGAGCCGAACGGCTCGGGCCTCGAGTTCGATCGGGTCCGGCGAGGAGGGAGCGCGCAGGATCAAGCCCGCCGCGCCGTCGCGCAGGCGCCGGGCATCCGCGGGGCGCAGCGCGACCTCGACCCACAACGGGCGAGGCCTCACGAAGCGGCCCAGTGCTGTGCCTGCTGAAACCGCCTGGCCCGGGGAGACGGTCACCTCGGCCACTCGGCCGGCCCACGGAGCGGTGACGGCGAGTGAACTGGTGGCCACACTGCCGCTGGCGACCTCGACCCCGCGCCGCGCGGCGAGCAGCCGCGCGTCGAGACCCGCACTCGCGGCCTTCGCGCGCTCCAGCTCTGCCGCGCTGGTGGCTTCCAGTCGGAGCAGTTCTTCGAGCCGGGCCACGCGCTTGCGCGCGGTCTCGGCGTCGGCCTCCAGCGACGACACGTCGGCGGTCAGGTCCGGCAGGCTGCGATCGATCGCGCGCGGGCGCAGGCGGAAGACCGGCGCGCCGGCGGCGACGTCGAGGCCGGTGTAGGGCCACGGCTCCGGCGCGACGATCGCGTCCACGCTCGCCGTCAGCACGATGACCCCGCCGCGCGCGGGCAGCACCCGGGCGGGCCCCGCGACGCCTTCGCGCAGGCTGCCCTCCGCGATCGCCAACGTCGCGAAGGCGGTCTTCCACTGCTGCTCCTTCAGGAACGAGATGCCGGCGACCTCCTCCGGCGCGTCGACGAGGCCACCCGGAGCGGCCGGGTTGCCGACCTTCACGCGACCGGCCGGGATCTCCTCGCGGTCGCCTGCCGTCTCGATGGCGAAGGCGAGGTCGAACGTGCCCTCGCTGGCGGGCTTGATCTCGACGGCAAAGATGCCCGAGCGCTTCATCGTGTCCTGCCGGAATCGCTGCTCGCGACCCCCCGCGTCGCGCAGGATGGCGGTGACGGCGCCCTTCTCGAGCGGGGCGAAGCCGGCGAGGATCGTGACGTGGGCGTTCGACGTGGCGGTCTGGCCCACCGCCAGGGCGTCGGTCTCGGCGAAGACCTCATAGCGTTCGCCCCAGGCCGTGGCCGCCCAGCTCTCGGCCTTGCCGAGGGCGTGGTCGGCGTCTGGCGCGTCGGCACCCCGGCAGGCGAGCACGGTCAGGAACAGCAGGGACAGGACGATCGAACGGGGCTTCATCGCACTCCTCCGGCGGTCAGGGCACGACCCAGGGCGGCTTCGATCTCGCGGTGTGCGGCCAGCGCCTGGGCCTTCAGGTCCAGCTCTCGCAGGCGGGCCTGGAAGGCGGCGCCGAGCGCGTCGAGCAGGTCGGTGAGACTCTGCTCGCCAGCCCCATACGCGGCACTGGCGGCGTCGATCACGCGCTCGACGTCGGCAGCGGCCGCTGCGGCCTCCTCGACGGCGGTGAGCAGCGAGGTGTAGGCGCCAACGCCGCCCTCGATCCCCGCCCGGTTCAGCGCGCGGGTCTGTGCCAGGCGGGCCGCCGCGATCTCCGCCTGGACCTGTGCCTCCGCCCTCGTCGCCTGGTTGCGGTCGAAGAGCGGCAGCGACCACGAAGCGGCGAACAGCGGCGCGGTGCGCACGACGCCGGCCTCTTCGATGCGTTGCACGCCGGCCGTGAGTGTGGGGAAGCCCCAGAAGCGGCCGCCGAGGCGTTGCGCGAGCTGCGCCTGCTCGCTCCGGCGCTCGGCCGCGGTGACGGCGGGCGAGGTGCCGACTGCGGCCTCCACGGGCGGGGGCGCGAGTGGCGGCAGCAGCGGCACGGCGTCTGCCGCGAGCTCCGGGTGCCAGGCGCGGACCGCGGCGACGGCCCGGGCGCGCCCGGCCTCGGCCTCGCGCAGGTCCGCACGGGCCTCGGCTTCGGCCAGGCCCAGGCGCCGTGCAGAGAGTCCGGATTCCGCGCCCACTCGCGCGCGGTGGCGCTCCTGCGTGGCCAGCTTCGTGATCCGTTCGAGGCGCCGCGACAGGACCGCGGCCCGCGCGTGAGCCACGCTCCACTCGGCGAAGGCGCGGCGCATCTCGCGGCGCACTTCGGCTTGCCCCAGCTTCAGCTCCTCGCGGGCTGCGGCCACCGAGGCGTCCGCGGCCTGCTTGCCGAGGCCGAAGCGCCCGTCGAGCGGAGGCGTCCAGGCCACGGTCCAGTTGGTCAGCGTGGAGACGGCATCCGGCTCCTCGCGCCAGAACTCGAGCCGCGGGTTGGCGAGCGTGCCCGCCCGCCGTCGCTCGCTCTCGGCCTGGGCCAGCTCCCCGCCCAGCGCGCGGATCGCGGCGTGGTTCTCGCCGGCCGCGGCCAGGAACTGCTCTTCGGTCACATCGCCGGCGTGTACGGGCATCGCCGACGTCAGGGCCAGCAGGCCCCACATGGACAACTTGCGCATGAGTCTCCCCCGGGAAGAACGAACCAATGGCCAGTGAGACGGCGCGATCGGGAGCGCCGCCGGACGGGGGGAAGGATCAGATCCTGAGGATGGAGACCGAGCCCGGAGGGCGCGGAGGTCCGACGCCGGCGAAGGCCGATGGACTCAGCGACGACAGCCCGCGGTTCGCGGCGCGCGCTACTTCCAGGGCGCACCCGAGGCCGGAGGCGGCGGACTCGAACGTCGGGGCCGCCATCCGAACGCCGGTCGTACCAGCGACGAGCAGCGGGTGGTCGTGTTCCGCCGTGCCCGGGTCGTGCGCGTGCCCATGCTGCAGCAGGCTCAGTTCCGAAGCCACGCCTCGAGTGCCGTCGTGGTGGGTGTCGGTGTCATGGGTGGCCACGTGGACCGCCTCCGCGACGACGGACACACCCGGCGCGAAGAGGCTCGCCAGAACCAACAGGACGGCAACTCGTCGCAGGTGTGGCACTGCCGGGCAGTGTCGCCGAGCGATCGTCCCGGCGTCAACCTGCATCACGGGCCGTCGCGGATGAACTCAGGCCGTCGTGAACGTGAAAGCCATCCCGTAGCTGCCGTTCGAGTTCTGCCAGCCGGAGCCCATCATTCCCCAGCCGCTGCCGCCGTGGGACGCGCCCATCATTCCGCCCTGAATCCACTGGCCGCCCATCATCGGACCGTACTGGGCGTAGTCGAGAGGTTGGCCCGCCCGCGTCGTCATCCCGCCGCCCAGGTGCACGACGTACCTCGTCCCGGAGGTGAGCGAAGCCTGAGGCGTGCAGATCAGAGTCGTCCGATCTGCCGACCAGGCGAAGTTCATCGGTACCGTAGGGCCACCCAGGTCGCCCCGGTGGAGGTCGACGAACTGCTCCATGCCGGCTCCCATGGCCGCGCCGAAGCGGAACGTGATGACACCGGACGTGGAGACGCCCGCCGCCCCTCCCTGCGGAGCCACGGACATGAAGGTGGCGCCCGACGCGCTCGCACCGACTCCGCCGGGTCCCATCATCCCGTTGCTGGTGCCGCCGCAGCCGGTGGTCAGCGAGCCCAGCACGAGTGCCAGGCCGATAGCAGTAGACGTCTTCATGTTTGCCTCCATCCGGCGCCTCACACGACCTCAGGGTTCGCTGCACACCGCGTGCCAGCGCCGAGGTCTCGTGCCACCCGTTTCGTTCAGCGGAATGCGCGAGTTCGCCGACAGAAATGCCGCTTCTAACATGGGGCTAATCGAACTTTGCGGGCGCGGCACGCTCCGATTCAGATCGCGACGCTCCGCAGCCGCAGGGCGTTGCCGATCACCGACACCGAGCTGAGGCTCATGGCCGCCGCGGCCACCATCGGCGAGAGCAGCCAGCCGAAGAACGGGTAGAGCACGCCCGCTGCCAGCGGCACCCCCGCCGCGTTGTAGAAGAACGCGAAGAACAGGTTCTGGCGGATGTTCCGCATCGTCGCCCGTGACAGCTTCCGGGCGCGGGCGATGCCGCGGAGGTCGCCCTTCAACAGCGTGACTCCCGAGCTCTCCATCGCGACGTCCGTGCCGGTGCCCATGGCGATGCCCACCTGCGCCTGCGCGAGAGCGGGTGCGTCGTTGATGCCGTCGCCGGCCATAGCGACGATTCGTCCCTCGGCCTGCAGCCGCTTGACGATCTCCACCTTGCTGGCGGGCAGCACTTCGGCTTCGAAGGCGTCCAGGCCCAGCTTGCGCGCCACCGCCGCGGCCGTCGTGCGGCTGTCGCCGGTGGCCATCACCACCCGCACGCCTTCTTCATGAAGCTGACGAAGGGCCTCGACGGTCGAGGCCTTGAGGGAATCGGCCGTGCCGATCAGCCCTGCCAGCTTGCCGTCGATCGCGACCAGCATCACGGTCTGACCCTCCGCGCGCAGCGCCTCGGCGCGTTCGACGAGCGCGCTGGCGTCGATCCCCGCGTCGTCGAGCAGGGCCTGGTTGCCGAGCAGGACCTTGCGGCCGGCGACGCTGCCGACGACGCCCTTGCCGGTGACCGACTCGAACCCTTGCGCGGGCTCGAGGGCGAGACCGCGGCTGCCGGCCCCGGCCACGATCGCCGCCGCCAAAGGGTGCTCGCTGCCTTGTTCCAGCGACGCGGCGAGTTGCAGCACGTCGTTCTCCTGCCAGCCCGCCGCCGCCTCGACCTGAGCCAGGCTCGGCCGGCCCTCGGTGAGCGTGCCGGTCTTGTCGACGACCAGCGTGTCCACCTTCTCGAGGGCCTCGAGCGCCTCCGCATCCCGGATCAGCACGCCCAGCGCGGCGCCGCGCCCGACCCCGACCATGATCGACATCGGGGTCGCCAGTCCCAGGGCGCACGGGCAGGCGATGATCAACACGCTCAGCGCGGCCACCAGCGCGTGAGCCAGCCGCGGCTCGGGACCGGCCAGCGACCACACGCCGAAGCTGATCACGGCGACGGCGAGGACCGCGGGCACGAAGTACCCGGCCACCTGATCCGCCAGCCGCTGGATCGGCGCCCGGCTGCGTTGCGCTTCGCTGACCATGCGCACGATCTGGGCGAGCAGCGTGTCAGCGCCGACTCGCTCGGCGC
>JAMPXO010000169.1 GCA_023701125.1 Vicinamibacteria bacterium
CTCGACCGCCGTCCACGTCGCGCGGTCCAGGGTGAGGCGCCGCCGCACGAACAGGGCTGCGGCCATCGCGCAGGCGGCCAGGGTGGCGAACAGGAACCCCGGCAGCGAGCGGTCGCGCAGCGCCTCGAGCTGACCCACGGCCGCGAGGCCGAAGCCGAGCGCGGCCCACACCAGCCACGGCCGCCGCAGTCGGCCGCGCAGTTCCAGCCGGTCGGGCCCGTCCTGACGCACATCGACGCCCGGCTGGTTTCCGGGACCGAACTGGACCGAGACGCTGATCACGGCGGGGCCTGTGGCGCGATCTTCCATCTGCTCCGGGCCGCCGGGCAACCGCGGAGTTCCGGCGGCCAGCGGCGTGGGCTCGGGGCTGTGGGTCGCGGGCTGGCCGCTCTCGCCGGCTCAGGCCAGCGCGTCCAGGCGCAGCAACTGCAGGACCGGCTCGCCCTTGTCACGCGAGGCGGCGAGGTCGACGCGCCACTCGGCGACCCAGTCGTTGAGCTCCGCGGTGTCGACCAGCATCTGCTCCACCTTCCAGTGGCTGCGGTCGTCCGCGACCTTCGCGTGGGTGTGGCGCTGGTTGCGGGCCTCGGGATCGAGGCGCAGGCCGCCGTGCTCGGCGTTGTGTGCCGCGCGCGCCGCCTTGAGCCGGTCCGCCGTCCACGGCGCCTCCGCGCCGTCGGTGGCGACGTCGAGCCGTTCGAGCGCCGCCTCGTCGCGGGCCGAGGACCACGCGCGCAGGAAGCCGAACACCCGGGTGCGGATCGCGGCGGTGAACGCGCGCACGTCCGCGGTGATGTCGACGGGTCCTGCCGGCCGCGCGGGCCGCAGCTCCGCGCCGCCTTCGCCCGGCGCGCGGTAGTCGGGGTCCATCATCCGCTCCCACTCGTCGAGCAGGCTGGAGTCGACCTGGCGCAGCATGTCGCGCAGGTAGTACTCCATCTCCAGCAGGGCGTCGGTCTTGGACCCGTCGGGCACGGTCTGGCGCAGCGTCTTGTACACGCTCGACAGGTGGCGCAGCAGCAGGCCCTCGGAGCGCTCGAGGTCGTACTCCTGGACGTAGTCCGAGAACGAGCGGTAGCCCTCGAACATCTCGCGGGCGATCGACTTGGGGCGGATGTTCTCCTCGCCGACCCACGGGTGGCGCTCCGCGAAGGCGTTGAACGTGTCGTAGACGAACTCGCGCAGCGGCTTCGGGTACTCGACCTCGTCCAGCTTGGCCATGCGCTGGTCGTAGTCGAGGCCCTCGGCCTTCCACTCGGCGATCGCCTTGCCCTTGGCCTTGTCGAGCTGCTTGCGCAGGATCAGCTCGGGGTTCTCCAGGATGCTCTCGACCAGCGTCAGCACGTCGAGGGCGTGGGTCGTCTCCTCGGGGTCGAGCAGCGGCAGCGTCTCCAGCAGGTACAGCGAGAGTTGCTGGTCCATCGAGAAGTCGTCCTGCAGGTCCACGTTGACCCGCAGCCGCGAGCCGTACTCGTCGCGCGGCACGATCTCGACGATCCCGCGCGTCAGCAGCGAGCGGAACAGTTGCCACGCCCGCTTGAAGTGAGCCTTCTTGTTGCGCTCCGGCTCGTGGCAGTCGCGGATCAGCCGCTGCATCGCTCGCCGGCCGTCGCCGCGCCGCGAGAGCACGTTCAGCAGCATCCCGTGCGAGACCGAGAAGCGCGACTGCAGCTTCTCGGGTGAAGCGGCCATCAGCCGCTTGAAGGTGCCGAGGTCCCAGTTGACGAAGTTGTGCTCCGGCGGCTTCTTCTTCTGGACCTTCTTGCCGTCCTTCGCCTTCTCCTCGAGCTTCTTGTTCTCGACCGCGTGTTCGGGCGCCTGGGCCACGACGTAGCCCTGGTCGTCGAAGCCCTTGCGGCCGGCGCGGCCGGCGATCTGGTGGAAGTCGCGGGCGGACAGGATCGCGGTCTTCTGGCCGTCGTACTTGCACAGCCGCGAGAACAGCACGGTGCGGATCGGCACGTTGATGCCGACGCCGAGGGTGTCGGTACCGCAGATCACCTTGAGCAGTCCCGCCTGCGCGAGCTGCTCGACCAGCACCCGGTACTTGGGCAGCAGGCCCGCGTGGTGGAGGCCGATGCCCTGCTTCAGCCAGCGCTTCATGTCGGGGCCGTACGGGCTCGTGAAGCGGAAGTCGCCGATCGCCTCGGCCGCGGCGTTCTTCTCGACCCGCGTGCACAGGTCGAGGCTCGTGAAGTCCTGGGCCGACTCCGCCGCGTCCTTCTGGGTGAAGTGGACCACGTACACCGGCGCCTTGGCCTCGGCCGCCAGCTTCTCGACCATCTGCGCGAGCGGGATCTCCGAGTACGCGTACTCCAGCGGCACCGGGCGCACGACCGAGGTCACGACCGCGGTCTCCCGCCCGTTGCGGCGAGTCAGGTCCTCCGCGAAGAACGAGACGTCGCCGAGCGTCGCCGACATCAGCAGGAAGCGGGTCTTCGGCAGCGTCAGCAGCGGCACCTGCCAGGCGCCACCGCGGTCGCGGTCGGCGTACCAGTGGAACTCGTCCATCACCACGTCGTCGACGCCCGCGTCGTCGCCGTAGCGCAGCGCCAGGTTGGCGAGCACCTCGGCCGTGCAGCACAGCACCGGCGCGTCGCGGTTCACGCTGGCGTCACCGGTGGCGAGACCCACGTTCTCCGGCCCCAGCTCGCGGCACAGCGCCATCCACTTCTCGTTGACCAGGGCCTTGATCGGGCAGGTGTAGACCGAGCGGCGGCCGTGGGCCAGCGAGGCGAAATGGAGCGCCGACGCGACCAGCGACTTGCCCGACCCGGTGGGTGTGTTGAGGATGACGTTCTTGTCCTCGAACAGCTCCAGCACCGCCTCTTCCTGGGCGGGGTACAGGCTCAGGCCGCGGGTCGCGACGTAGTCGAGGAAGCGCCCCAGCAACTCGTCGGCATCGGCGCGGCGCGGCGGCAGGCGGTCGAACAGGGGAGCGGACATGCCCACCTATTGTGCCCCGCGGCCCGTCACGCCGCCGTCACATCCGCCCGATATCAAGAGCCCATGAATCGAGCGGCGATCGTGCTGGTGTGTTGGGCATCGTGGGGCGTGTCGGTCTCGGCGGCCGACCTCGCCGAGGTCAAGCAGGCGAAGCGGATCCGCGTGGCGGCGGCGACGGCCGACCTGCCCTTCGAGCGCGACGTGCTGCAGGGGTTCGCGCGGGCGCTGGGCGTCGAGCTGGTCGTGGAACCCGCGGGCAGCCGTGGCGCGGCGTTGCAGGCGGTGGCGGCCGGACGCGCGGACCTCGCAGCCGGGGCCCTGGTCGCCCAGCGCGACCGCCACGCCGGGCTCGTCCACTCGGCAGAGGTGTTCCCGACCCGCTTCGTGGCCGTCAACCGGGCGCCGGCCGAGCCGCCCGGCTTCATCGAGTCGTTGCGCAACGCCAGTCGCATCCTGGCCCCCTCGACAACCGGGGCTGCCCAGGCGGCGCGTGATGCCAAGCTGCCCGAGTCGAAGACCGAGTCGGGCCCGCCCGATCGCGCGATGGAGGCGCTGAAAGCGGACCCGGGTGCCGTGGCCGTGCTGGGACTGTTCGACGCCCTGATCGCGAAGCGTGGCGACCCGGCCCTGCAGGTCGGCGTCGCGCTCGGCGCGCGTGACGGGATCGCGTTCGTGGTGCGCGAGACCGATGTCGCCCTGCGGGCGGCTCTCGACGCCCACGTCAGGCAGTTGCGCGCCTCCCCCAGCTATCGCCTCGTGATCGGCCGCGGCCTGGGCGAGGACGCGTTGCGCATTCTCTCCCGCGCCCACCTCGAGTGACGGGAGCAACTCCCGGCCGCCACTGAAGGGGCGAGTGCCTTCCTGCTGCTCGCCCAGCAGGCCACGTCCTTCGCCCTGCAGGTGATGCGGGTGATGGCGGAGCGGCTGCGTCGGGCCTCCCGGCGCCGGGCCATGGGCCTGCCGGAGTAGCGGACGGCCGCGGTCAGGCGACGCCGAGCAGGGCCAGCACCTCGTCCGGGGTCGGGGCCCGCCCGGCGAGCACCAGCCGGCCGTCGAGCACGACCGCGGGCGTGCGCACCACGCCGAGGTCGAACAGGCGCTGAGGCGTCACGTCGAGGACCACGTCGCAGTTGGCATGGGCTTCTTCGACGACCCGATGCACGGCCGCTTCCACGGCCAGGCACCTCGAGTCCAGCGGTCCGACGATCTCGATCCGGTGCTTCTCGGCCATGACTCCCGTCCCTCGCAAGGGACTCCAGAGCAAGGACCGTTCCACGCTCCCGAACCGCAGGGTCTGCGGCCTCGAAGCCTGGGGCCGGTGCCCTGTTCAGGCCGAGCCGGGCCGCAGCCGGCCGGAGATCTTCTCCTGCCGAGCGGCCTGCCGGCGGCCGAGGCGCCGCAGCCGGCCTCGCGCGACGTTCCCGTGACGCATCGTTAACACCCCGTTCACAGCGGTGTCACGCCCCCGTCACGGTCCCCGCCTAGCTTCCCCATCGCCACAACGTCCAAGGAGGGCACTTTGATGCGCAAGGGGTTCGTGCGGGGCCTGCAGGCCGCCGCGTTTCTGGTCCTGGCCGCGGTCTTCGCCGCTCCCGCCTGGGCGCAGGGCCTGTTCTACGCCGAAGAGAAGAAGGACGAGCGCTTCTACGTCTTCAACGTGAAGAAGAACTGGGAAGCCTGGAAGCAGTCGGGCGAGATGGGCGTCGCCCTGACCCGACCCGGCGCTGGCCCGGACGGCGCCACCGTGATCGGCGACAGCGAGACGGCGCTCGAGCTCTTCTTCTTCAAGTACGCCATCCCGGAGGCCGTGGAGCGGCCGAAGTCGCCGACCCAGAAGATCACCTGGAGCGGCGGCAAGACGACGTTCGCCACCGACAGCGCCGAGATCCAGCTCTCCAACCGCATCCAGGTCCGCTTCACGGAAGAGATGCCGGACGACTCCGTGCGACTCGCGGGCACGGATGCCGCGGGCGATGCCAAGCCGAACTTCCGCATCCGCCGCGCCAAGACCAAGTTCGAGGGCTGGGCGTTCGGCAAGAAGTGGATCAGCTTCGAGCTGCAGGCCAACTGGCCGGCCGTCAGCGGCAGCAACGCCGGCGCGATCCTCGAGGACGCCAACGTCGCCGTCGACTTCACGAAGGGCAAGGGCCAGTTCAAGGTCATCGCCGGCCAGTTCAAGGTGCCCTTCGGCCGCCAGGAGATGACGTCCTCGGGCAGCCAGAGCTTCGTCGACCGCGCCGAGGTCTCCAATCAGTACGCGCGCGGTCGCGACACCGGTGTCGCCGTCTTCGGCTCGTTCAAGGACAAGATCGAGTACCGCGCCGGCGTCTTCAACGGCAACGGCCTGACCCGCTCGGGCAACGACAACGCCAACCTGCAGTTCAACGCCCGCCTGATGTGGCAGCCGACCGGCAAGATCAAGCTCAACCAGCGGGCCTGGATCTCGGGCGCCATGTACTCCGAGACCGACTTCGACTCGACCGACTTCCCGATCTTCGCCGTGGCGGCCAACGTCGAGAAGAACGACTTCCACGGCACCACGACCGGCAACGACCTGAAGGACACGATCTACGGTTTCGACGCGATGTTCAAGTACAAGCGGTTCTTCGCCACCGCCGAGTACTTCATCCGCGAGCGCACGCCCGAGACCGGCGCCAGCTACAACTCGGACGGCTACTTCGGCCAGGCTTCGTTCCTGCTCGACAAGGGCAAGAAGTGGGAGCTGGCGGCCCGCATCGGCCAGTACGACCCGACGGACGTGGTCGACGACAACCTCCGCAAGGAGGTCCGCGGGGCCCTGAGCTACTACTACGCGAAGCACGCGCTCAAGGTCCAGGCCGACTTCGGCCAGCTCGAGAACGAGTCGGCCAACTCCGGCAGGGGCACGAAGAGCAAGGAGTTGCGGGTCCAGGCCCAGATCATCTTCTGACCGGAGCCGGATCTCCGCTCGCGAGTTAACAAGGAATTAACACGGACCTAACCGCCCGTTTTCAGTGGCTTGCTAGCGTGCAGGCCGTGGACCAGGCGAATCGTGGAGGAAGCGTGAAGATGAATCGGATGATGGCGGCCGGTGCCGTGCTCGCCCTGGTGGCGGGCGGTGTCCAGGCCCAGCAGCTCCAGCTCGACCCGGCGATTCCGGCCTATCAGCGCACCAGCGGCGTGTCGGGGAACCTGAACAGCATCGGCTCCGACACCATGAACAACATGATGACGCTGTGGGCCGAGGCGTTCCGCAAGATGTACCCGAACGTCCGCGTGCAGGTCGAGGGCAAGGGCAGCTCGACCGCGCCGCCGGCGCTGATCGCGGGCACCGCCCAGTTCGGCCCGATGTCGCGCTCCATGAAGGGCGCCGAGATCGACCAGTTCGAGCAGAAGTACGGCTACAAGCCGACCCAGCTCCGCACCAGCTACGACGCGCTGGCCGTCTACGTCAGCAAGGACAACCCGATCGAGAAGCTGACCATGGCCCAGGTCGACGCCATCTTCGGCAAGAGCCGCAAGCGCGGCGCCAAGGCGAACATCACGACCTGGGGCCAGCTCGGCCTGACCGGCGACTGGGCCAACCGCCCGCTCTCGCTCTACGGCCGCAACTCGGCGTCGGGCACCTACGGCTTCTTCAAGGAGCACGCCCTCAAGAACGGCGACTACAAGGACTCCGTCAAGGAGCAGCCGGGCTCGGCCTCGGTGGTCCAGGGCGTGACGGAAGACCGCTTCGGCGTCGGCTACTCCGGCATCGGCTACCGCACCTCCGGCGTCAAGGCGGTGGCGATCTCCGAGACCGACGGCGGCTACTACTCGAACGGCTCGTACGAGGACGTCAAGAGCGGCAAGTACCCGCTCAACCGTTTCCTCTACATCTACGTCAACCGCGCGCCGGGCAAGCCGCTCGACCCGCTGGTCCGCGAGTTCGCCAAGTTCATGTTCTCGAAGCAGGGCCAGGAGGTCGTGCTGAAGGACGGCTACCTGCCGCTGCCCGCCGCGATCTGCAAGGAGGAGCTGGCGAAGCTCGAGTAGAGCCCCCGGGACTGCCGAGCACGCATGGCTACCAACGCCCTCACCGTCCGCGAGCTGATCGCCGCCCAGGGCGATCGGATCAAGCGCGTCAAGCGGCTCGACCGCTTCGCCGTGTTCTTCATCTCGCTCGGCGGCATCGGCATCGTGGCCAGCGTGCTCGGCATCCTCGTCTTCATCCTGTCGGAGGCGTGGCCGCTGTTCCGGCCGTCGCAGGCCGCGGCCAGCGGCACCGTCACGCTGAGCCTGCCCGCCGGGGGTTTGGGGGCGGAGGAGCTCCGTTCGCGACGTAGCCCCCATGGGACCGGCGCCGGGTTCACCCCGGCGTCGGAACCCGTCGGCCAGCCGCTGATCCTCGGCACCGACGAGTACCAGCTCTACCTGTACGACCTCACCCGCAACGCCGAGGTCCACTTCTTCCGGCTCGAAACGGGCCAGCTCGCGCACTCGTTCCCGTTCCCGGGCCTGGGCGGGGCCGAGGTGATCTCCGCCTCTCGCTCGCTGCTCGGGGACTTCGTCGCTGCGGGCACCACCGACGGCCGGGTCGGGTTGGGCCAGATCCGCTTCCGTCCGAAGTACGACGCCAACCAGCGGCTGGAGGACCTCGAGATCGAGCTCCGCGAGCGGGGCCTGGTGACGCTGGATCCGGCGGGACGCCCCGTGCGCCAGGTCAGCTACCGCGAGGACAGCGGGCGCAAGGCCGTGGCCGGCCTGGTGGCCGACGACGAGATCGCCCTGTGGCACCGCGGCGAGGACGAGACCGAGACGCAGACCACGCTGCGCACGCGCGACGGCGAGAAGATCACGGAGCTGCGCCTGGGCCGCGTCGACGCGCTGGTGGCCGGCACCGAGAAGGGCAACGTCTACCACTGGGAGATCGAGCCCGAGACCCGGCTCACCGACGTCGCCTGGGTGGGAGCCAGCCCGGTGACGGCGCTGGAGTGGTCGCTGGGTGGCACGACGTTCCTGGTCGGCAACCAGGCGGGCGAGCTGTCCGGCTGGTTCCGGGTGCGGCTGTGCGACGAAGACGCCGACAAGGCGCTGGTCAAGGCCCACTCGTTCACGGCCCAGGGCGCCCCGGTACGAGCGATCACCGCCGCCACCCGCGATCGTTCGTTCGCGTCGCTCGGCGCCGACGGCGGCGTGATGCTGCACCACGCCACCTCCGAGCGCCTCGTGCTGGCCCTGCCGGGCGCCGTGCCCGACGCCGAGTTGCTGCTGGTCACTCCCAAGAGCGACGGGTTGATCGTGTCGCAGGCAGGCGGGCGCATGGCCCGCTTCACGGTCTCCAACCCGCACCCGGAGGTGACCTGGAACGCGCTGTTCGGCAAGGTCTGGTACGAGGGCTACGCGAAGCCGGAGTACGTGTGGCAGTCGACGGGAGCCACCGACGACTTCGAGACCAAGTTTTCGCTGGTCCCGCTCGCCTTCGGCACCCTCAAGGGCACGCTCTACGCGCTGCTGTTCGCGATCCCGATCGCCGTCGGCGGCGCGCTCTACACGTCGCAGTTCATGCACCCGAACCTGAAGGCGCGGGTCAAGCCGACCGTCGAGATCATGGCAGCGCTGCCGTCGGTCGTGATCGGCTTCATCGCCGGCCTGTGGCTCGCCTCCGTGATCGAGCGCAACGTGGTCGCGGTGCTGCTGATGCTGGTGATCCTGCCGCTCTCCGGCACGGCCGGCATCCTGGTCTGGAACCGGCTGCCGCAGCGCCTGTCGCAGCAGCTCAAGCCCGGCATGGAGCTGTTCGTGCTGGTGCCGATGATGGCGCTCGGCGCGTGGTTCGCGGTGGCGCTGGGGCCGTGGGTCGAGGCGTCCTTCTTCACGCCGGACTTCAAGCTGTGGCTGAGCGCGACGTTCGCCCTCACCTACGACCAGCGCAACAGCCTGGTGGTCGGCATCGCCATGGGCTTCGCGGTGATCCCGATCATCTTCACGATCTCCGAGGACGCCTTCAGTGCCGTGCCGTCGTCGCTCGGCGCCGCCTCGCTGGCGCTCGGCGCCTCGCGCTGGCAGACGGCCACCCGGGTCGTGCTGCCGACCGCCAGCCCGGGCGTGTTCTCCGCGGTGATGATCGGCTTCGGCCGCGCGGTGGGCGAGACGATGATCGTGCTGATGGCCACCGGCAACACGCCGGTGCTCGACTGGTCGATCTTCAACGGCATGCGCACGCTGTCCGCCAACATCGCGGTCGAGATCCCCGAGGCCCACCACGGCGGCACCCTCTACCGCATCCTGTTCCTGGCGGCGGCGCTGCTGTTCGCCATGACCTTCGTCGTCAACACCATCGCCGAGGTGATTCGCCAGCGCCTGCGCGAGAAGTACCGGGCGATCTGATGAAGCTCCCGCTCTCCGTGCGCCGCGGCGACCCGATGATCTGGTTCACGGGCAGCGCCCTCGGCACCTGCCTGCTGATGATCGCGGGCCTGATCGGCATCGTGCTCACCAAC
>JAMPXO010000031.1 GCA_023701125.1 Vicinamibacteria bacterium
CAGCCCGGTCCAGGGCTGCCGGCGCGCGAGGGGGTCTCCTACGGGGTGGGCTTGGCCGCCGGGGCCGTGGCCGGCTTGCCGTCGGCGTCGATCAGCCTGAGTTCGCCGAGGTTCAGCGCGCGCAGCGGAGCCTCGATCTTCTCGCGGTCGCCGACGACGACGTAGACGACGCGCTCGGGCGTGACGATCTTCTTCGCCACCGCGTTGACGGCCGCGAGCTGCTGGGCGCGGACCCGGGCGGGGTAGGTGTCGAAGTGGTCGGCCGGCAGGCCGAACTGGGCGATTTCGGCGAGCGTGGCCGCGACCGCACGGTTCGTCTCCCAGGTCCCGGGCAGGGTCAGCGTCAGGTTGCCCTGGGCCTTCGCCAGCTCGTCCGCAGTCAGCGGCTTGTCGCCGACGATCGCGCGCAGCTCCTTCGCCACCTCGGCGACGGACTCCGCGGTCTTGTCCGACTGGACCGGGGCGGCCACGAAGTACGGCCGCTGGCCGCGGGCGTCGGGCAAGGCCATCCGCGCGCCGTAGGACCAGTGCTTGTCCTCGCGCAGGTTCATGTTGATGCGCGACGTGAACGAGCCGCCCAGCGCCTCCTGCATCAGCTCGAACGGGATCTCGTCCGGGTTGTTCTTGGGCGGCGCCAGCAGGCCCGCGAAGATCAGCGACTGTTGAGAACCGGGACGATCGATGACGTAGAGCTCGCTCTTTGCCTTCGGCGCCACGGTGGCGATCGCCTTCTTCGGCACGTCGCCGGCCTTCCACGCCGCGAACAGCGCCTCCAGCTTCGGCCGGATCTCGGCCATCGAGGTGGCGCCGACCACGATCAGCGTCGTGTTGTTGGGCTTGAACCAGGCGCGGTGGAAGGCCGCGAGCTGGTCGCGGGTCAGCGCGGCGACCGAGGCCTCGGTGCCGGAGCCGCTGAACGGCGCGCCGTACGGGTGGCCGGCGCCGTAGAGCAGCGCGGGCATCACCCGCAAGCCGATCGCGTTGGGGGTCACCTTCTCGCGCTGGATGCCCGCGAGCTGCTGCTTCTGCAGCCGCTCGAAGTCCGCCTGCGGGAAGCTCGGGCTGAGCACGACCTCGGCCATCAGCGCGAGCGAGGCGTCGAGTTTCTCCTGGAGCGCCGAGAGCGAGACGCGGCAGGTGTCGAGCGTGGCCGCGGTCGTCAGGTTGGCGCCGAGCCGGTCGAGCTCGTCGCTGAGCTCGAGCGCGCCCTTCTTCGCGGTGCCCTCGTCGAGCAGGTTCATCGCCAGGCTGGCAGTACCGGGCGCGGCGCCGTCCGCGGCGTAGCCCGCGTCCACGAGCAGGTCGAAGTTGACGACCGGCACACCGTCGCGCCGGGCGACGACCAGTTGCAGGCCGTTGGACAGCTTCGCGCGTTCGGTCGCGGGCAACTTCGCGGTGGGCGGCGCGGCCAGCGTGGGCACCCTCGCGCGGTCGATCCCGGCGCCGGCCGCGGCCAGCTTGGGGAACGGCAGCACCTCGAGCACGTAGACGCCGTCCGAGAGCCAGGCCTGGGCGGCCTTCTTCACGTCCTCCGCAGTCGCGGCCTCCTCGCGGGCCAGGCGCGCCTTGTAGGCGCCGGCGTCGCCGCCGTAGATCATGTTGGTCGCCAGGATGTCGGACTTGCCGCCGAAGCCGCCGATGCGCTCGATGCCGCGCGCGAACTGGGCGCGGTACTGGGTCTTGACGCGGTCGAGCTCGTCCGCGGTCGGGCCCTCCTTCAGGAAGCGGTCGAGTTCCTCGCGGATCGCCTTCTCGACCTGGGCCAGGTCGCCGCCGGGCTTCGCGGTCGCCATCACCATGAACTGGCTGCCGATCTCGCCCGGGTTCAGCGAGGCGAAGACGCTGGTGGCGATCTGCTCGTCGTAGACGAGCCGCTTGTAGAGGCGCGAGGACTTGCCGCCGGACAGCACGTCGCTGGCCACGTCGAGCAGGGTCTCCTCGGGCGTGCCCCACTGCGGGACATTCCAGACCATCGTCAGCCGCGCCTGCGGCACGCGGTCCTGCAGGACGCCACGCTTGGTGCCGCTCATCTTCGCGACCCACGCCTCGTGCTTGGCGATCGGCGGCCCAGGCGGGATGTGGCCGAAGAACTTCTCGGCCCGCGCCCTGGCGTCGGCCACCGTGATGTCGCCGGCGATGGCGAGCACGGCGTTGTTGGGGCCGTAGTAGGTGCGGAACCATTCCTTGACGTCGTCCATCGAGGCCGCGCCGAGGTCGTCCATCGACCCGATCACCGACCACGAATAGGGGTGGCCCGCGGGGTAGGTGTTCTCGGAGATCAGGGTGAAGCTCTGGCCGTAGGGCTGGTTCTCCCCCTGGCGCTTCTCGTTCTGGACGACGCCTCGCTGCTCGTCCAGCTTGGCCTGGCTGACCGCGCCCATCAGGTGGCCCATCCGGTCCGACTCCATGAACAGCGCCAGGTCGAGGGCCGAGGTCGGCACGTTCTGGAAGTAGTTGGTCCGGTCCTTGTTGGTCGTGCCGTTGAGGTCGGTGGCGCCGGCCTTCTCGAGCGCCTTGAAGTAGTCGTCGTCGAAATGCTCGGTGCCGTTGAACATCAGGTGCTCGAACAGGTGCGCGAAGCCGGTCTTGCCGCGCTTCTCGTTCTTCGAGCCGACGTGGTACCAGACGTTGACGGCGACGATCGGGGCCTTGTGGTCCTCGTGCACGATCACGGTCAGGCCGTTGCCGAGCACGAAGGTCTCGAAGCGGATCTCGGGCGCGCCGGCGGCGGGCGCCATGGGCGCGAGGGCGAACGAGGACAGGGCGAGCGAGAGCAAAAAGGCGCGAGGGTGGGACTTCGACTGCATCGGCCCTCCTTGGGCGAGGCCGGGGCGCCCGCGGGCGCGGACGCGCCAGTCGTCAGCGGCCGCCTTCAGAGCGAAGCGCGGCTCGACCGGAGCATACGCCCGCGTCGGGCGGGCGGCGGCTAGGCCGTGGGCCCCTGGCGCAGCCGTTCCAGCGCGAGGCGCACGCTGAGGCCCGGCTCGTCCTCCGCGGGCACGTACGGCAGCGTGCTGCCCGAGCGGTCGAGCAGCGCGCGAGTGCCCGGGTCGACTCCGGCGAGGATCAAGGCGGCCCCGTCGTGGCGCGCCGCCTGGGCGAGTTGCTCGAGCGCGGTCAGCGCCGTGAAGCGCAGCTCGTGGGCGTGGGAGAGGTCGATCACGACCTGGCGCGAGGTGTCGGGGATCAGGCGGTCGGCCTCGGTCAGGAACGGCGGCACCGCCGCGTAGTGGAGGTCGCCGCTGACCTCGAGCACGACCACCTCCGGCCGCTCGCCCGCCGCGACCGGCACCAGCCGGTCCGCCGCGGGCCGCAGCAGCCGAAGCCGCGGCGCGCTGGTGCGGGCGAGATGGATGACGAGGCCCGTGCCCGAGCCGAGCAGCACCGCCCACTCCAGCGGCAGCACGAGGGTCGCGACGAAGGTCAGCACCAGCAGCAACCGCGTTTCCGGCGTCGCCTTCCACAACCGGCGGATCGCGGTCCAGTCCGGCATCCGCCAGGCGGTGACGAACAGGATGGCGGCCAGGCTCGCCTGCGGGATCAGGCCCACGAGGTGGCCGCCGTACAGCAGCATCGGCAGCGTGAACGCCGCAGCGGCCACCGCCGCCAGCCGCGTCTGCGCCCCGCCCAGCCGCAGCAGCGCCGAGCGGGTCAGGCTGGCCGAGGCGGGGAGCGCGGAGAAGAAGGACGCGACGGCGTTGGCCCAGCCCTGGGCCAGCATCTCGCGGCGCAGGTCGGGGCGGGCTCCGCCCGCGCGGGCACTGACGGCCAGTTCCAGCGTGCCGAGCAGGACGATCGCCGAGGCGGGCACCAGGAAGCTCTGCACGAGGCCCGCGTCGAAGTCGGGCAGCGCGCCGGCCGGCCAGCCGCCGGGCACGCTCGCCCGGTCCGCGACCAGTGGCAGCCCGCTCGCCGCGCCGAGGCCGAGCCCTCCGACCAGGCCCGCGGCCGTCACCACGGCCAGCAGCGCGAGTGGCCAGCGCGGGGCGTAGCGCTGCCCCAGGCCGAGCACCGCCACGGTCGTCAGCGTCATCAGCAGCGCCGGAAGCTCGATCGCGTGGAGTGACGTCGCGACCGCGCCGAGCTCCGAGGCCAGCCCGCTCGCCCGCACGGCGGTCAGGCCCAGCGCCTCGTCGAGCTGCATCGTGGCGATCAGCAGGCCGGCGCCCGCCGTGAAGCCGACCAGCACCGACTCCGGCAGGAAGCGGATCAGGTGGGCGCCGCCCATCGCCGCGGCCGCGAGACGGATCACCCCCGCGAGCAGGGTCAGCGTCGCCAGCGCCGGCAGCCCCTCGGGCCCGAGCAAACCGTTGGGGCCCAGGTACGGCAGCAGCGCGCCGAGCACCAGCAGCCCGGTCGTGTTGGTCGGGCCGGTGACCACGTGCGGAGAGCGCCCGAGCAGCGCGGCGACCAGCCCCGCCACGATCGCCGTCGACAAGCCGTAAGCCGGCGGCAGGCCCGACATCAGCGCGTAGGCGAGACACTGCGGCAGCCCCACGAGGGCGACCGTGAGCCCGGCCAAGGCGTCGGCGCGGACGGCGCTGCGGTCGATCACGCGAGACCACACGCGGCGCCGATCGGCATCAGGGGCATGGCGCGAACGATAACAAACGGGCGAGGCGTCCGAGCTCCAGGCCCGGCTGGCGTCGCCGCCGAGGTCAGTGGCCCGTGGTGATCGCGTCCTTGGCGGCGCCGCCGGCCTCGAGCTTGCCGTAGTCGAGCTGGCTGCCGCGCAGGCTGTGGGGCACGACGTAGACCGCGATCATCACGGCCGCGGCGACCACGGCCGTCGTGCGCGCCACGCGGTCGGCCGGATCCGTGCGACGCCCGAGCACGAGCGCTGCGATCACCCACGCCAGCCACATCGCCAGCGTCTTGTTGTCGGTCAGGTCGGAGCCGAACGGCCAGCCGGTCCAGTACGCGTCGAACGCGTACTTCTGCACGAGCGGGCCGAGCACCAGCCCGCCGAGGGTCAGGCCGACGACCACGACCCGCGCGTAGCGCGCCGCCTCGGGCCGCGCGAGCAGCGCGGCCAGTGCCGTGCGCACGCCGAGCATCATCGACAGGAACATGAACACGACGTGGGGAATCAGCACGCCCGCGGGCACGTCGCCCTTGAAGCGCATCACGATCGGGTCGCCCTCGGGGATGCGGACCGGTGAGGTCGCGGTCTCCAGCACGACGTAGTACTCGAGCTTGCCGGCGGGCGGCTGGCTCGGCAGCAGCGCGTCCAGGCTCTCGCCGTCGCGGGTCATCGGCACCGCCGTGTAGGGCTCGGCCAGCGGGTAGCGCCGGTAGTGGGCGGTGCCGGTCACGCCGGCCGGGGCCGGGATCGACACCAGCAGCGGCGCGCCGGAGACCGAGGAGCGGAGCAGCCGCCAGCGCACGTCCTGGCCCGCGATCTCGCTGTGGCCGCGGCGGGGGTAGGTCGGGCCGGTCGTGCGCTGCCAGACGGCCGCGCCCACCATCAGGGCGAAGGCGGCGGCCCAGAGCAGCGCGGGATGGAGACGCGAGGAGGTCGAGGTCACTGCGCTGCGAACGTGCCCTCGGGCACGGCGTCCATCACTTCGAGCACGGGGAAGTGGATCTTGGCGCCGTCCTTGCCCAGCCGCTCGGGTGCCAGCTGGATGCGGCCGTGGGTCTTCCAACCCTTCCAGTCCCAGCCCGTCGGCGGCTCGTCGCGGCCGCCCAGCACGTACTCCCAGCGCTCGACCTGCTTGGTCGCGCGGTTGACGAACACCCAGTACTTGTCCTTCGGGGTCAGGCCGACGCCCGCGAACGTCAGCAGCAGCTTGTCGAGCGTCGCGCCGCCTTGGCCCGTGGCTTCGCCCGCGAGGGCGAGGGTGACGCCGGGATCGAGCAGCTTGAAGGGCATCAGCAACCAGTACGTGTCGTTGACCCACGCCGCGTGCGCGCCCTCGAGTCGCTTCTTCAGCTCCTCGCCCTCGAGCGCCTTGCCGTCGAGCCAGGCCTGGCCCTGCTTGTCGTTGAGGTTCATCACGACGCGGAAGGCCTGGCCCTCGCGGGTCTTGCCCTCCAGCCGGTAGGCGCCGGTCCACTTGTCCCAGGTGTGGGCGCGCGAGAAGCCGGGGGCGCCGGGCCGCTCGACCGCGAAGTCGAAGCGCAGGAAGCGGGTCGCGTTCCACGCCTCGGCGCCGCCGAGCGCCGCGAGCACCTCCTGGGCGAGTGCAACGGCCTTAGGGTCCGACGCCGCCGCGGGCGGCGCCGCGGCGGGCTCCTGCGCACACAGCGGCCAGGCGGCCAGGGTCAGCACGGCAGCGACCAGACGCATCTTCACCTCGACTCGTTCACGATGGACGATCTGGCCCCCGACTCGGGAAGGCTTACTTGCGGCCGAGCACCGCCAGCGCGGCCTCGCCGAAGTACTTGGCGACCAGCCGGCTCCAGGCGCCCGACTTGCGCGCGTTGTCGATGTACTCGTCGAGCGCCTTCTGCAACGCGGCATCGCCCTTGCGCACGGCCCACGCCGCCTTGGCGACCGGGCCGACCACGACGCCCGCCTGGAGCTGGGCGTCCTTCTTGATCTGCAACGCCGCATCCGAGACCGACATCACGGTGGCCTCGATCGCGCCCGACTGCAGCGCCTGGATCATCTTGTCGCGGTCGTCGAAGCTGACCACGCTGGCGGCCGGCAGCCCCGCGTCCATCGCCGCGGCAGCCCAGGTCGTGCCCTTGAGCAGGCCGACCTTGCCGAGCGCCTTGAAGGCGTCGACCGTGGCGATGGCCGTCGCCGGCTTGCGGCTGACGACGACGTGGCGTGCCGGCAGCACTTCGGCGGTGAAGCCGACCTGCTTGCGCCGGGCGTCGGTCTCGATGATGCCGATGATCACGTCGCCGTCGCCGCGCTGGACCGCCGGGATGCGGTCGTCGTAGCTCTTCGCGGCGTAGGCCTCCAGCTTCAGCTTGTGCAGCGTCGCGAAGCCCTCGGCCAGCTCGCGTTCGAAGCCGGGGTTGGCGCCGGCCTGGTGCGAGAACATCAGGGCGTCTTCGTCCGCCGCGGCCACGAAGCGGATCGTGCCCCGCTTCTTGATCTCGTCGAGGTCGAGGGCCTGGACGCCCGTCGCGGGCAGCAGCAGGGCGAGAAGCAGGGGAAGGGGGCGGGCGAGTCGCATGGGCGGATCTCCTCTCGACGAGCGGGCTACGGCCCCGGAAGTCTAGCGCTTCCCGGGTTCGCTACACTCCGCCATCGTCCGAATCCCGAGGAGGCCCGTCGATGAGCCCTGTCGCCAGCCTGTTGCCGCTGTTGCTGTTGTTCGCGCCCGCTCCCCAGGCGCCCACCCCCGCGGCGACTCCTGCGGAGAAAGCCGAGCGGGCCTGGCGCGGGCCCGCGGAGCCGGTCGTGACCCGCCACGAGCTGAAGACGGGCGACAAGGTGTTGCGCTACAGCGTGACCACCGGGCTGATGCCGCTGCGCAACGAGCAGGGCGAGGTCGAGGCCGAGATCTTCTTCATGGCCTACGTCGCCGACCGTCCCGGTGGAGCCGCCCAGCGACCGCTGATGTTTTCGTTCAACGGTGGGCCGGGCTCGGCGTCGGTGTGGCTGCACCTCGGCGCACTGGGGCCGCGGCGGGTGAAGATGCAGCCCGATGGCGCGATGCCGGCGCCGCCCTACGAGCTGGTCGACAACCCGCACAACTGGCTCGAGTTCACCGACCTGGTCTTCATCGACCCCGTGGGCACGGGCTACTCGCGGGCCACCCGGCCCGAGCTCGGCAAGAAGTTCTGGGGCCTGCAGGGCGACCTCGACTCGGTCGGCGAGTTCATCCGCCTCTACCTCGGCCGCCACGAGCGCTGGGCGTCGCCCTTGTTCCTGGTCGGCGAGAGCTACGGGACGACCCGGGCGGCCGGGCTGGCAGGCCACCTGGTGGAGCGCGGGATCGCGTTCAACGGCGTGCTGCTGGTGTCGTCGATCCTCAACTTCCAGACGGCCCGCTTCACCAAGGGCAACGACCTGCCGTACGTGCTGTTCCTGCCGACCTACACGGCGACCGCGTGGTACCACAAGCAGCTCCCCGCCGACCTGCAGGCGAAGCCCGTGGCCGAGGTGCTGAAGGAAGTGCGCGCGTTCGCGGAAGGCGACTACCAGGAGGCGCTGGCCCGCGGCGACCGCCTGCAGGGCGACGCGCGTGCCGCGATCCGCGCCCAGCTCGCGCGCTTCACGGGCCTGTCGCCCGCGTACCTCGAGGAGACCGATCTCCGCATCCAGATCCAGCGCTTCTGCAAGGAGCTGATGCGCGACGAGAAGCGCACGGTGGGCCGGCTGGACTCGCGCTTCCAGGGCATCGACGCGCTGGCGGCGACCGATACGCCCGATTTCGACCCGTCGATGGCCGCGATCCGGCCGCCCTACACGGCCGCATTCAACGACTACGTGCGCCGCTCGCTCGGCTACAAGAGCGACCTGCACTACTACATCCTCGGCGGCGGCATCGGCCAGCCCTGGGACTTCGGCAACGCCTCGCAGGGTTTCCCCGACACCAGCGAGGCGCTGCGCTCCGCGTTCTCCAAGAACCCGTCGATGCGGGTGTTCGTCGCCTCGGGCTACTACGACCTGGCGACCCCGTTCTTCGCGACCGAGTACACGCTGGCCCACATGGGCCTCGACCCGTCGCAGCGGGCGCGGATCGAGACCGCGGAGTACGAGTCGGGCCACATGATGTACATCCACGAGCAGGAGCTGGCCGACCTGCGCCGCGACGTCGAGGCGTTCGTGAAGAAGGCGCTCGCGAAGTGAGCGCCGCGCCGCTCGAGATGAAGGCGCCCGCGGGGGCCCCCGACCTCGAGTGGGCAGCGGGGGAGATGGCGGCCTCGGAGCCGTGGATCACGCTGCGGCGCGGCTTCGAGGACGCCCTGCGCATCCTGTCGGACCCGACGAAGGAGGTGTGGGTCGGCTGGCAGGCGGGGCAGCGCACGGGCTTCCTGATCCTCAACATGCAGGGCGCCTTCACGCCCTACCTGCAGACGATCTGCGTGGCGCGGGCGGCCCGCGGTCGCGGCACCGGCAGCGCGATGCTCGACTGGCTGGAGCGACGCGCCTTCGCTGGCGCGAAGAACCTGTTCCTGTGCGTGTCGTCGTTCAACCCGGGGGCGCGGCGACTCTACGAGCGGCGCGGGTTCGAGATGATCGGCACGTTGCGCGACTACGTCGTCGCGGGCCACGACGAGATCCTGATGCGCAAGACCACGGGGCCGCTGGTCGGCTGACCAGGCCCCGGGCCATCGGCGCTAACATTCACGCATTCGCCGGGCGCCTCCGCCCGCACGACGCCAGGAGCACCGAAATCATGAAGACGTTCCGCAACGTTCTCGCCGTCGCCGCCCTCGTCGTCCTCGCCGCCGCCCCCGCCTTCGCCGGTACCAAGCACGGCAAGGGCGTTTCCGACGCCGCCACCGTCAAGATCTCCGAGCTGATGGCCGCACCCGACTCCTACGTCGGCAAGGTGGTCAAGGTCGAGGGACTGATCACCGAGGTCTGCCCGATGCGGGGCTGCTGGATCGAGGTCGCCGGCGACAAGGAGTTCCAGACCCTGCGCGTCAAGGTCGAGGACGGCGTGATCGTGTTCCCGATGACCGACAAGGGCAAGAAGGTCGTCGCCGAGGGCACGTTCAAGAAGACCGAGCTCACCAAGGAGCAGGCCATCGAGCGCGCGAAGCACGAGGCCGAGGAGAAGGGCAAGACGTTCGACCCCGCCTCGATCCAGGGCCCCGTCACCGTCTACCAGTTGCAGGGCGTCGGCGCCGTCGTCGAGTAGCCGCCTCCGCCAATGAACTGGCGGAAGCTCAACAACGTCCTCCACCGCGACCTCGGGTACCTCGCCGTCGGGCTGACCCTCGCCTACGCGATCTCCGGGGTCGCGGTGAACCACCGCCACCAGTGGAACCCGAGCTGGAAGCTGGACGTGGAGACGCGCACGTTCGCGCCGATCCCGGTCTCCGACAAGGAGACGATGACCGCGGCGCTGGTGGCCGCGCTCGCCCTGCCGGGGCCGCCGAAGGCCTCGTTCCGGCCCGCGCCCGAGAAAGTCGAGCTGTTCTACGAGGGCTGGAGCCTGACCGCCGACGCGGCGGCGGGCACGGCCACGATCGAGCGGCCGCGCAGCCGCCTCGGCCTGCGCGAGATGAACTTCCTCCACCTCAACGAGCCGAAAGGCTGGTGGACGTGGGCGGCCGACGCCTACGCCGTGGTGCTCGGCTTCCTCGCGATCAGCGGCCTGTTCGTGCTCAAGGGCCGCAACGGCCTGGCCGGCCGCGGCAAGTGGCTGGCGGGGCTGGGCGTGCTGCTGCCGATCGTCGCCCTGGCCTTCCTGCTCTGGTGGCCGGGCGACGCGGGCCCGCGCGAGGAGGGCGAGGGACGAGGGCGGCGCCCGGGCCAGCAGCGGGGCATGGGCCGCGGCCCCGGGGGCTGACGGGCCGCGCTCAGCGGCCCCCGCGGAACTCCCCGCTCCAGAGAGCGTCGAGGAAGTCCGCCCACGGCAGCAGCGTGACGCGTCCGACCTGCCGGCGCCGCGGCTCCATCGTCACGCACACCAGGCGCCGGATCACCTTCTCCTCGCCCAGCGCCAGCAGCGAGTTCAGCTCGCGAGCGGGCACGTTGTCCTTGGCCTTGACCTCGATCGCGGTGTGGTCGCCGAGCACGAAGTCGACCTCGTAGCCCGACGCGGAGCGCCAGTGGCTGACGGGCTCGCCGCCCGCGTAATCGCGGTGGCAGACCAGCTCGTGCAGCATCCAGGTCTCGAACGCCGGCCCGAACTCGGGCGTGCCACGGCGCACGGCGCGGCCCTGGAGGGCGCCGACGACGCCCACGTCGAAGAAGTAGTACTTCGACGAGACCAGCGGCTTGCGGGTCCGGGCCTGGCGGAACGCGGGCACCTCGTGCAGGACGAGGGTGTCCTTCAGCACCTCGAAGTACTCGTAGACCGTCGTCCGCGCGACCTGGGCGTCGCTCGCCAGCGCGGTGAAGTTGACGACGGTCGCGTTGGACAGGGCCGCGGCATGCAGCAGGCGGCTGAAAGCCGGCGCGTTGCGGGTGGCGCCCTCCGCCACGATCTCCTGTTGCAGGTAGCTGCCCGTGTAGGCGTCCAGGTCGGCGCTCGGGTCGTCGGAGAAGTAGATCGCCGGCAGCAGCCCGCGGGCGACGGCGCGCGAGAGATCGAAATGCGAGCCGAGCTCCTTGCGGCACAACGGGTGGAGCCGCCGCAGGCGGGCCCGTCCGCCGAGCAGGTTGACGCCGCCGCGCCGCAGCTTGCGGGCCGAGGAGCCGGTCAGCAGGAAGCGGGTCCGGCGCTGCTCGATCAGTCGGTGTACTTCGTTCAGGAGCTCCGGCAGGCGCTGGATCTCGTCGATCACGACCACGCGGTCACCAGGCCCGAGTTCTTCCCCAAGTCGGCCCGGCCGCTGGCTCAAGGCCAGGAACGTCGCGCTGTCGAGCAGGTCGTAGCGGCGGGCCTCGGGCAGGGCCCGCTCCGCCAGCCAGGTCTTGCCGACCAGTCGCGGGCCGAGCAGGAAGTGGGACTTGCGCGCCAGGTCCGCGGCGAGGTCCGGCAGCCGCGGGAGGTCGGGTGGCGCCGGCTCGGGCGTCGGGCTCATCGTCAAAAATCCTGCCAAATGACGACAGATCCGTCAACTGCGCGGGAGGCGAGCGTCATAGCGGCTCCGGCCGCGCGGGCGAGGGCGATAGACTGGTCCCCACATGTCCGAGAGCGCTGCCACCTCCCCCGTGAAGTCCTTCGCCGAGCGGCTGGCCCGGGGCGTCGTCGTGTTCGACGGCGCGATGGGCACCATGCTCTACCAGCGCGGCGTGTTCGTGAACCGCTGCTTCGACGAGCTCAACCTGTCGAACGCCGCGCTCGTGTCCGCCATCCACGCCGAGTACGTCGAGGCCGGCGCCGACGTGATCGAGACCAACACCTTCGGCGCCCACCGCATGAAGCTGGCGCCTCACGGCTTCGACGCCCACGTGGCGAAGATCAACCGCCGCGGTGCCGAGATCGCGCGCGAGGCGGCGGGCGTGCGGGCGCTGGTGGCCGGCTCGGTCGGGCCGCTGGGCAAGCCGCTGGAGCCGGTCGGCAGCGTGGCGCGCGCCGACGCGGTCGCCGTCTACCGCGAGCAGGCCGAGGGTCTGGTGGAGGGCGGCGTCGACCTGTTCGTGCTGGAGACCATGCCGTCGCTGGCCAACGCGCTGGCGGCGCTCGAGGGCGTGCGGGCGGCGGCGGGCGAGCGGCCCGTGATCGTGTCGCTGACCTTCAACGACGAGGGCACGACCTTCTACGGCGAGCGGCCGGAGGACCTGGTCGCCGCGCTGGAGAAGGAAGGCGTCGCCGTGATCGGCGCCAACTGCTCGCAGGGCCCGGCCCCGATGCTCGAGACCGTGACCCGGATGGCCGCCGCGGCGCACGTGGCGAAGATCGCGGCGATGCCCAACGCCGGCTCGCCGACGATGGTCGACGGCCGCTACGTCTACTTGTGCACGCCCGAGTACATGGCCAGCTTCTCGCGGCGCTTCCTGGCCGCGGGCGTGTCCGTGGTCGGCGGCTGTTGCGGCACCACGCCGGCCCACATCAAGAACCTGGTGCGCTCCGTGCGCATGGTGCAGCCGGCGCGCGAGGTGCGCGTGGAGCTGCCGCCCGCTCGCGTCAAGGAGCAGCAGCCGCTGGTGCCGCGCGAGGAGAAGAGCCCGCTCGGCCGCCACATCGGCCGCAAGTTCGTGGTCTCGGTCGAGCTCGACCCGCCGCGCGGCGCCGACCCCTCGCGCATCCTCGACCGCGCTCAGTACTGCAAGGAGAACGAGATCGACGCCATCAACGTCGCCGACGGCCCGCGGGCCTCGGCGCGGATGAGCGCGCAGTCGTTGTGCCTGCTGTTCCAGACCAAGGTGGGGATCGACACCATCCTCCACTACACCTGCCGCGACCGGAACCTGCTCGGCATCCAGTCCGACCTGCTCGGCGCTCACGCGCTGGGCCTGCGCAACGTGCTGGCGATCACGGGCGACCCGCCCAAGCTGGGCGACTACCCCGACGCGACCGCCGTCTACGACGTCGACTCGATCGGCCTGATCCGCATCCTCTCGAATCTCAACCGCGGCTGCGACCTGGCCGGCAACCCGATCGGCCCGCCGCTCGCCATCCACATCGGCTGCGGCGCCGACCCCTCCAAGCCGGACATGGAGCGCGAGGTGCGGCGGCTGGAGCAGAAGGTCGCGGCGGGCGCCGAGTACGTGATGACGCAGCCGGTGTACGACCCGAAGACGGTCGAGCGCTTCCTGGCCATGATCGCGCACCTGAAGATCCCGGTGCTGATCGGCATCCTGCCGCTGTACTCGCACAAGAACGCGGAGTTCCTGCACAACGAGGTGCCGGGGATGGTGATCCCCGAGGACATCCGCGAGCGGATGCGAGTCGCGGGCTCGGGCGAAGAGGCGCAACTCGTCGGCGTGCGGATCGCCCAGGAGGCGCTGCTGGCCGCCCGCGAGCAGGCCGCCGGCGCCTACATCATGCCGCCCTTCAACAAGGTCGAGCTGGCGGTGCGAGTGGTCGAAGCCCTGCGCTAGGGTCTCAGGCGTCCGCGTCCGGCCCCAGGTGGAGCCGGCGCTGCATCTGGTCGAAGCGGGTCGCCGCGTCGGGTTCCGGCGTCAGCAGCGAGACCACGACGCCGACGGCGAACGCGAGCGGGATGGTGACCAGGCCCGGGTTCTTCAGCGGGAACGGCGCCGTGGCCTGGCCCAGCAGGCCGACCTGGATCGTCGGCGACAGGAAGATCAGCAACAGCGCCGACAGCGTGCCGACGATCATGCTGGCCTGGGCGCCGCGGGTCGTGAACGGGCGCCAGAAGATCGACATCACGAGCGCCGGGAAGTTGGCGCTGGCGGCGATCGCGAACGCCAGGCCGACCATGTAGGCGACGTTCTCGCCCTTGAACACGATGCCGAGCGCGACGGACGACAGCGCGCCCAGCACCGTCGCCACCCGGGCGACCAGGAACTGCTCGCGCTCGGGCGCGTGCCCCCCGCGCACCACGTTGACCCAGATGTCGTGCGAGATCGCCGCGGCCCCGGACAGGGTCAGGCCGGCGACCACCGCGAGGATGGTGGCGAACGCCACCGCCGCGATGAAGCCGAGGAAGCCGGTGCCGCCCACGGCCTCGGCCAGCAGCGGCGCCGCCATGTTGCCGCCCTTGTCGACCGCCTTGATCGCGTCCGGGCCGACGATCACCATCGCGCCGAAGCCGAGCACGAAGGTCAGCAGGTAGAAGAAGCCGATGAAGCCGGTCGCCCACGCGACCGACGTGCGCGCGGTCTTCGCGTCGGGCACCGTGTAGAAGCGCATCAGGATGTGGGGCAGGCCCGCGGTGCCGAGCATCAGCGCGAGGCCCAGCGAGAGCGCGTCGAGCGGATCGGCGACCAGTTGTCCCGGGCCCAGCACCTGCCCGCCGTGCGCCTCGGCGGCGGCGGCGAACAGCGCCAGCGGGTTGCCGCCGAAGCGGGCGAGCACCAGCCCGGCCAGCAGGAAGGCGCCGCCGATCAGCAGCACGGCCTTGACGATCTGCACCCAGGTCGTGGCCAGCATGCCGCCGAACAGCACGTAGGCCGTCATCACCACGCCGACGATCACGATCGCGGTCTCGTAGGGGATGCCGAACAGCAGCTTGATCAGGTTGCCCGCGCCGACCATCTGCGCGATCAGGTAGAACGTGACCACGGCGAGGGTGCCGAACGCGGCCGCGATCCGCACCGGCACCTGCTGCAGGCGATAGGCGACGACGTCCGCGAACGTGAAGCGGCCGAGGTTGCGCAGCGGCTCCGCGATCAGGAAGGTCACCACCGGCCAGCCGACCAGGAAGCCGATCGAGTAGATCAGGCCGTCGAAGCCGGAGACCGCGACCAGCCCGGCGATGCCCAGGAAACTGGCGGCGCTCATGTAGTCGCCGGCCAGCGCCAGGCCGTTCTGCAGCCCGGTGACGCTGCGGCCGGCGGCGTAGAAGTGCTCGGTGCTGCGGGTGCGGCGGGCGGCCCAGAACGTGATGGCGAGGGTCGCCGCGACGAACAGGAAGAACCAGAAGATCGCCGCCGCGTGCGGCTGGCCGAGGCTCGTGGTCATCGCGTCAGCCCTTGCGCAGCGCGGCGACGGTGCGGTCGTAGTGGCCGTTGGCCCAGCGCACGTAGATCCAGATCAGGACCCAGGCGGTGACGATCACCAGCACCCCGAGTGCGATGCCGATGCTGAGCCCGGGCACGATCGGCGTGGCCAGCAGCGGCTTGGCCCAGGCCACGAGCAGGGTGAAGCCGGCGTAGACGGAGAGCATCGCCACGGTCAGCCGCAGCGCGAGGCGCCACTGCGCCAGCGCCAGGGCCTCGAGCGCGCGCCGCGGGGCGGAGCCTTCCGGCTCGGGGTCGGGGGACAAGGTCCGCAAGGCTAAGCACTCGCCCGCGGCTCGTCAACGCGCTGGACGCGCGCCAGGGCGATGCGCCCGTGGGCCTAGAATCGGCCGATGGCCCCCCGCCGCCTGGTCGTCGCGCTCCTGCTGGCCGCCGCGGTCGCGACGGTCGCCTCGGCCTCCGACCCGCAGCAGGAAGGCCAGTCGCGGCCGACCTTCCCCTCCGAGTCCGAGCTCGTCAACGTCAACGTGGTCGTGCTCGACGCCAAGGGCAAGCTGGTCACCGGACTGACCCGCGACGACTTCGTCGTCTACGAGGACGACCAGCGCATGGCCCTGACGCTCTTCGGTCGGGCGTTCACCGACCAGGCGGAAGCCGGCACCGACGACGACGTCGCGCTCGACCTGGGCCTGATGCTCGACACCAGCGAGAGCATGATCAAGCCGCTCAAGCTGTCGCAGCAGGCGGCCAGCCGCTTCCTGGAGTCGATCCCGCGCGCGCGCGAGCTGTACACGATCTTCTTCTCCGAGGAGATCCGCGTCTCGCGCTACGACAGCGAGAGCCAGCAGGGCCTGTACGACCGCATCCACGGCCTGCGCGGCGGCGGCAACACGGCGCTGTACGACGCGGTGGCCGTGTACCTGTCGCGGGTCCAGGGCCAGAGCGGGCGCAAGGTGCTGGTGATCTTCAGCGACGGCGAGGACTCGATCAGCGAGCTCACCTTCGGCGAGCTGCTGCGGCTGGTCCGCTCCAGCCCCGTGACGATCTACCCGATCGCGTTCATGGAGGGCCTGCGCCCGGGCAGCGGCCGCGCGGGCCGCGGCATGGCCGTGCTGCGCGAGCTGGCCGCGCTGACCGGCGGCCAGGTCTTCTCCCCCAACGTGTCGCGCGACCTGGCGGACATCTACAAGAAGTTGCTGGAGGAGCTGGGCGCCCAGTACGTGCTCGGCTACACCTCGCCCGACCAGGCCCGGGACGGCCGCTACCGGCGGCTGCGGGTCGAGCTGAAGGCGAAGCGGAAGGACCTCCGGCTGCGTTACCGGCCCGGCTACCTCGTGCCGCAGGACGAGCCGGCCGAGGAGGACAAGTGAGCGCGCCCGCGACGCTGCGTTTCGTCTACCACTTCACGTTCGAGGACGGCGCCCAGCGCGACTTCGAGGTGACGCTCGACGCGGCCACGCTGGCGCTGAAGGGGCCGGCCCCGGTGCCGCTGCCGGAGTGGGCCCGGCTCGACCACGAGCGCTGCTCCAACTGTCCGCTCCACGTGGACTGGCACCCGCACTGCCCGATTGCGGCCCGCATCCACCCGCTGGTGACCTTCTTCGCGGACCGCGTGTCCTACGAGCGGGTCGAGGTCCTGGTGGAGACGGCCGGCCGCACCTACTCGAAGCGCGGGGCGCTGCAGGAGTGCCTGGGCTCGCTGTTCGGCATCTACATGGTCGCCTCGGGCTGCCCGATCCTGAACCGGCTGCGGCCGATGGTCGCCACCCACCTGCCGTTCATGAGCCCCGAGGAGTCGACCTACCGCACCGTCTCCTCGTTCCTGCTCGCCCAGTACTTCCTGGCCGAGGCCGGCGAGGCGGCCGACTTCTCGCTGGCCAGCCTGGGCCGCTTCCTCGAGGAACTGCGCGTCGCCAACGCCGGCTTCAGCAAGCGGCTGTCGACGATCGGCATCCGCGACGCGCCGATCAACGCCCTCTACACGCTCAACGCGCTGGGCGAGATCACCAGCCTGGAGCTGCAGACGGACGCGCTGGCCGCATGGCGGGCGCGCTTTCTCCCGCACTGGAGCTGACGCGACGTAGCCCCCACCGGCGGCTCGCGCCGTGAGTGAATCCCGGCGCTCGGGCCGCTGGGCTCCGTCGCTCCGCTCCTCCGCCCAGACCCGCGGGACCGGCGACGGGTTCACCCCGGCGCCGGAACCCGACTCCTTCAGGCGCCGAGCTTCTTCTCGACCGCCCGCAGCCGCGAGACCAGCTCGGGCAGCCGCGCGAACAGCAGCGACGAGCGCAGCCAGTCGCGGTTCTTCTGCATCGGCGTGCCGGAGACCACGGCGCCGGCCTCGGGCGAGGACGTGATTCCCGTCTGGCCGGTGGCGGTCACGCCGTCGCCGATCGTCAGGTGGCCGCCGACCCCGACCTGGCCCGCCAGCCGGACCCGGCTGCCGACCTTCGTCGAGCCCGCGATGCCGACCTGGGCGGCCATCACGGTGTCTTCGCCGACGGTGACCGAGTGGCCGATCTGGATCAGGTTGTCGAGCTTGCTGCCGCGGCCGATCCGGGTCTCGGACAGCGCGGCGCGATCGACGGCGGTCAGCGCCCCGATCTCGACGTCGTCCTCGAGCACGACGATGCCGACCTGCGGGATCTTCTGGTAGCGGCCGCCGCCGTCAGGGGCGAAGCCGAAGCCGTCGGCGCCGATCACGGCGTTGTTCTGCAGCACCACCCGGTCGCCGAGCCGGCAGCGCTCGCGGACCTGGGCGCCCGAGTGGAGCACGCAGTCGGCGCCGACCGTCACCCCCGCGTACAGCACGACGTGGGGGTGGATCACCGAGCGCGGCCCGACCGAGCAGCCCGCGCCGATCACCGCCAGCGGTCCCACGTGGACGTCGGCGCCGAGCGTCGCGGTCGGGTCGACGCAGGCCGCGGGGTGCACGCCGGGCGCCGGCCGCGGCTGCGGGTGCAGCACCTCGAGCGCCTGCGCGAAGGAGAGGTAGGGGTTGTCCGAGAGCAGCGCGGGCAGCGCCGTCGCCACCTCGGCGCGCACGATCACCGCGGAGGCGCGGGTGGCGTCGAGCTTGTCCGCGTAACGCGGGTTGGCGAGGAAGGTGATGTCGCCCGGTCCCGCCTGGTCGAGGCCGGCCACGCGCGCGACGTCGACACTGCCGTCGCCGCGCAGCGCGCAACCGAGGCGCGCCGCCAGCGCGTCGAGCCTCACTTGCCGGGCGCGGCCGTCTCGACGGCGGCGTTGACGACGGCGCCGTCGCGGATCGCGAGCACCTCGGCCACCACCGTGCCGGTGACCCGCGCCTTCTCCGTCAGCGTCGCCTTGCGCGCGCGCAGTTCGCCCGTGAACTCGCCGGCGACCTCGGCGCTGTCGCAGCGCACCTTGGCCTCGACCCGCGCGCCTTCGCCGAGGGTCAGCCGGCCCTTGAGCTCGATGTCGCCCTTGAAGCGGCCGTGGATGCGGGCGTCCTGGCCCTGGATGCGGCCTTCCACGTCGGCCGCGGCGTCGATGAGGGTGGCGTCGTCCATTTCGAGGGCGATTGTAGCTGGGTGCCCCGGTTCCGGTGGAACTGGCAGGGCAGTGCCACGACTATCATCGGACGATGAAGACCCGCGAGGAGGCGCCGCGGCTGGCCCCGGCCCTGGCCGACACCCGGCTGACGGTGGTCAGCGATTACGAGCCGAAGGGCGACCAGCCGCGGGCGATCGACGAACTGGTGGCGGGACTGCAGCGCGGCGACAAGGACCAGGTGCTGCTGGGCGTCACCGGCAGCGGCAAGACCTACACGATCGCCAAGGTGCTGGAGGCGGTCAACCGGCCGGCGCTGGTGCTGGCCCACAACAAGACGCTGGCGGCGCAGCTCTACCAGGAGTTCAAGTCCTTCTTCCCGCACAACGCGGTCGAGTACTTCGTCTCCTACTACGACTACTACCAGCCCGAGGCCTACGTCCCGCAGTCCGACACCTACATCGACAAGGAGTCGACGATCAACGAGGACATCGACCGCCTGCGGCTGTCGGCGACGCGCTCGCTGTTCGAGCGCCGCGACGTCGTGATCGTGGCCTCGGTCTCCTGCATCTACGGCCTCGGCTCGCCCGAGGCCTACTACGGGATGCTGCTGTTCCTGCGCGTGGGCGACACCCTGGACCGGGGGGAGCTGCTGTCCAAGCTGGTCGAGGCCCGCTACGACCGCAACAACATGGACCTCAAGCGCGGCACGTTCCGGGTTCGTGGCGACACGGTCGAGATCATCCCCGCGTACGAGGAGTTCGGCATCCGCGTCGAGCTGTTCGGCGACGTGATCGAGTCGCTGCAGTCGTTCGACCCGCTGACCGGCAAGCCGCTCGCCAGGCTGGCCCAGGTCGCGATCTACCCGTCCTCCCACTACGTCACGCCGCGGCCGCGGCTGGAGGACGCGATCCGCACGATCGAGGAGGAGCTGCTGGTGCGGCAGCCCGAGCTGGAGCGGGCGGGCAAGCTGCTGGAGGCCCAGCGCCTGCACCAGCGCACGATGTTCGACCTCGAGATGCTGCGCGAGGTCGGCCACTGCCACGGCATCGAGAACTACTCGCGCCACCTGTCCGGCCGCGCCGCCGGCGAGCCGCCGCCGACGCTGCTCGACTACCTGCCGAAGGACGCGGTGATGGTGATCGACGAGAGCCACCAGAGCGTGCCGCAGGCGCGCGGCATGTACCACGGCGACCGCCAGCGCAAGACGACGCTGGTCGAGTACGGCTTCCGGATGCCGTCGGCGCTCGACAACCGGCCGCTCAACTTCGAGGAGTTCGAGCAGCGACTGGGCCAGGTCATCTACGTCTCCGCGACGCCGGGCCCGTACGAGCTGGCGAAGAGCAAGGGCGTCGTCGTCGAGCAGGTGATCCGGCCCACCGGCCTGGTCGACCCCGTGATCCACGTGCGGCCGGTCGCCGACCAGGTCGACGACCTGCTGGCGGAGATCCGCATCCGCGCCGGGCGCGGCGAGCGGGTGCTGGTCACCACCCTGACCAAGCGCATGGCCGAGGACCTGACCGAGTACTACAACGACCTCGGCGTGCGCGTGCGCTACCTGCACTCGGACATCGAGACGCTGGACCGGGTCAAGCTGCTGCGCGACCTGCGGCTGGGCGAGTACGACGTGCTGGTCGGCATCAACCTGCTGCGCGAGGGCCTGGACCTGCCCGAGGTCTCGCTGGTCGCCATCCTCGACGCCGACAAGGAGGGCTTCCTGCGCTCGGCCGGCTCGCTGATCCAGACCATCGGCCGCGCGGCCCGCAACCTCGACGGCACCGTCATCCTCTACGCGGACAAGGAGACGGACTCGATGAAAGCGGCGATGGGCGAGACCGAGCGCCGCCGCGCCCGCCAGGAGGAGTACAACCGCCTGCACGGCATCACGCCGGAGAGCGTGCGCAGCAAGCTCGGCGACCTGCTGACCACCGTTTACGAGGCCGACTACCCGGAGATCCCGTCGCGCGACCGCAAGGGCGACCTCGAACGCTTCCGCACCGCCGACGACCTCGAGCGCGAGGTGAAGAAGCTCGAGAAGCAGATGCGCGAGGCGGCGAAGAACCTGGAGTTCGAGAAGGCGGCCGAGCTGCGCGACCACATCAAGGCGCTGCGCGAGCGCTCGCTCTCGCTGTGAGCCCCGTGCCGCGGTCCCCTGGCGGCCGGCCGCGACCTGTGTTCAAGTTGCGCTCGTGAGCGACGACTCGGAGACGCCGACCGGGACCGCGCCGCGCCCGCGCGAAGTCGTGCCGGCGCCGACGCCCGGGCCACGCACGCCGGCCTCGGGCAGCGCGACGCCCCGCCACCTCTCGCGCGCGGCGGAGATGCCGTCCGGTCGCTTCCACCCCGGCCAGTTGCTCGCCGACCGCTACCGGATCGTCGGCCCGCTGGGCAAGGGCGGGATGGGCGAGGTGTGGCGCGCCGACGACCTGCGGCTCGGCCAGCCGGTCGCCCTCAAGTTCCTGCCCGAGGCGCTGGTCCACGACCCCGAGCGGCTGGCCCGCTTCTACGGCGAGGTGCGGGTCGCGCGCGAGATCGCCCACCCGGCCGTGTGCCGCGTCCACGACATCGGCGAGCACGAGGGGCAGCCGTTCCTGTCGATGGAGTACGTCGACGGCGAGAACCTGGCCGCGCTGTCGCGGCGGATCGGCCGGCTGCCGGGCGAGAAGGCGCTGGAGATCGCGCGCCAGGTCTGCGCGGGCCTCGCCGCCGCCCACGACAAGGGCATCCTGCACCGCGACCTCAAGCCCGAGAACATCATGCTCGACGGCCGTGGCAAGGCGCGGCTGACCGACTTCGGCCTGGCCGCCTTCGCCGAGGGCGTGGGTGGCAGCGAGGTGCGCTCGGGCACGCCCGCGTACATGGCGCCCGAGCAGCTCGCGGGGCGCGAGGTCACGGTGCGCAGCGACCTCTACGCGCTCGGCCTCGTGCTGTACGAGCTGTTCACGGGCCGCCGCGCGTTCGACGGCAAGACGCTGACCGAGCTCAGCCGCCAGCACCAGGAGGACGTGCCGCCGCCGCCCTCGACGCTGGCCCCGGACCTCGACCCGGCCGTCGAGCGGGTGATCCTGCGCTGCCTGGAGAAGGACCCGGCGCGGCGCCCGCCCTCGGCGCTCGGCGTGTCGGCGGCGCTGCCCGGCGGCGACCCGCTGGCCGCCGCGCTGGCGGCGGGGCAGACGCCGTCGCCGGAGATGGTCGCGGCCGCGGGCGGCAGCGAGGGGCTGGCGCCCGCGCGCGCGTGGGCGCTGTTCGCGGCCGCCGTGCTGTGCGGCCTGGGCGCGCTGATGGTCGGCCTGCCGCGCCACGTGCAGAACCAGACCCCGTTCGCGCTGCCGCCCGCGGTGCTGGAGGACCGCGCGCGCGCGGCGCTGCGCGAGCTGGGTCACACGATGGCCGCGGTGGACACGGCCACCGGCCTCGGCGTGGACGTCGACCAGGCGCGCTGGATCGAGCAGCGCACCGAGCCCGACCGCTGGGAGCGCATTCGGGCCGGGCGCCCGCCGTTCATCGCGTTCCAGTACCGCCAGAGCCCGCGGCCGCTGATCACGACCGCGCCCACTGGCCGCGTGACCTGGTTCAACCCGCCGATCCTGGTCAGCGGCATGGCGGGGGTCGAGGTCGACATGGAGGGGCGTCCGATCGAGTTCTACTCGGTGACGCCCCAGCTCGTGGAAGAGTTACCGGATGCGCCCGCGCCCGAGCCCGACTGGGGCGTCGTCTTCCGCGTCGCGGGTCTCGACCGCGCGCGCTTCGAACCCTCGACGCCGCGCTGGGCGCCGCCGTTCGACGTCGACCGACGGGTGGCCTTCGAAGGCACGCTGGCCGAGCGACCCGACCTCCCGGTGCGGCTGGAGGCCGCCGCTCACCGTGGCCGGGTGGTCTACTTCCAGTTGATCTCGCCCTGGACTCGCGCCGAACGCCAGCAGCTGTTCGAGCGCAGCCCGGCCCAGCGCAACGCCAACGCGCTCGGGCTCGGCCTGTTCGTGGGCATCCTCGGCACCGCCACGGTGCTGGCCTTCCGACACCTGCGCAGCGGCCGCGGCGACCGACGGGGCGCGGCCCGCCTCGGCTGGACGGCGCTGCTGGCGATGCTCGTCGACTGGGCGGTGGTCGCCGATCACGTGCCGGACCTGAACCAGGAACTCGGCCTGTTGTTCACGGGGGCCGCCTGGAGCCTGCTCGCGGCGGCCGCGTTGTGGGTCCTCTACGTCGCGGTCGAGCCGTCGCTGCGCCGGCGCTGGCCGCACGTGCTGATCTCCTGGACGCGGCTGCTCGCGGGCGGCTGGAGCGACCCGCTGGTCGGTCGCCACGTCCTCTACGGGCTGGCCACCGGGGCCGGCTTCTCGCTGCTGTTCCTGCTCTCGCTGCGCCTGCGCGAGGTGCTCGGGCTGTCGCCGCTGGGCCCGCAGTACTTCCGGCTCGACGCGCTGCTCGGCCCCGGCCTGCTGTTCGACGCCCTGCTCGACCGCGCGCTGGACTCGGTCGCCGTGGCGCTGGGGCTGGTGCTGCTGCTGTTCGTGCTGCGGGTGATCCTGCGCGGCGACCTGCGCGCGGGAGCCGTCGCTGCGCTGCTGTTCGGCCTGCAGCCGGCGCTGCAGATCGGCACCAACCTGCCGCTGATGCTGCTGCTGATGGCGGCCGTGATGGCGGTGCCCATCTACGTGCTGATGCGCTTCGGCCTGGTCGCGCTGGCCGCCAACATGTGCTGCTTCGGCCTGCTGCTCGAGTTCCCGCTGGTGCTGGTGCCCGGGCACTGGGCGTTCCCCGCCAGCGCCTTCGTGCTGGTGGTGCTGCTGGCCTTCGGCGCCTGGGCGTTGCGCACGTCGGTCGGGTCCCAGCCGCTGTTCGGCGGCGGCGAGGTGTTCGGGGACTGACCGCGGGGGCCGGGGCGCCGGAGTCCGGCTACAGCACCGAGCCGGGCCGCTTCTTGATCAGCGACAGGAACTCGTTGCGGGTGGCGCGGTCCTCGCGGAACACGCCGCGCATGCACGAGGTGACGGCGACGGAGTTCTGCTTCTCCACTCCGCGCATCAGCATGCAGAAGTGCATCGCCTCGATCACGACCGCCACGCCCCTGGGCTTGATCACCTCCTCGATCGTCTCGGCGATCTGGACGGTGAGTCGCTCCTGGACCTGCAACCGGCGGGCGAACATGTCGACCAGGCGCGGCACCTTCGACAGCCCGATCACCTTGCCGTCCGGGATGTAGGCGACGTGGGCCTTGCCGAAGAACGGCAGCATGTGGTGCTCGCACATGCTGTACACGTCGATCTCCTTGACCAGCACCATCTCGTCGTAGGGGACGGTGAACAGCGCCTCGTTGAGCAGCGCCAGCGGATCCTCGCCGTAGCCGCGGGTCAGGAAACGCAGCGACTTCTCGACCCGCTCGGGCGTCTTCAGCAGGCCCTCGCGCTCCGGGTCCTCGCCGAGCCCGGCCAGCATCGCCCTGACGTGGTCGCGGATCGGGTCCATCGCGCCTCCCTCAGCCCTTGACGGGCAGCGGCACCTGCTTGCCGCTGACCCGGATCGGGGTCGGCTGCTTGGTCACCGCGCAGTGCTGGCAGATCGCCTCGCCCGCGGCCGGGTCGTCCCAGCTCCGGTTGCGCTGCGCCGCCCGCAGGCGGTCGAAGTTGGCGCTCTTCCAGACGTCGCTGATCGAGCGCATCGGCGCCCGCGCGCCACCCACGACCGGGCCGCCGTCGATCTCCATCGTGAAGCCCTGGCAGCACGGCATCGTGTGGCGGCCGTCCCAGGTCACCACCATGCGCCGGAACGGGTCGGGGCACTGGAACTCGGCGGCGCTCATCTGCCGCCAGTGGGCGGCCTGCCACGAGTGCTGGGTGCCGGCGGGGAAGTAGCACTCCGAGATCGACATCCAGTCGACGCCCAGCTTGCCCTTCCAGAACTCCTCCATCCGCCCGCTGTCGACGGCCTCGGCATTCAGGTGGGTGCGCACCACGGACGCGCGGATCTTGAGGTCGGGGGCGCCCTTGCCGTCGTCACGCGCGCGCACGGCCTGGCGCACGGAGTTGAGCAGCACTTCCCAGTTGCCGCCGACGCGCTGGCGGTGGTAGCTGTCGGGGTCGCAGGCGTCGACCGAGAACATCAGGTCGGTGATGCCGGCCTCGACCACCTTGTAGAACAGGTCCTGCTGCTTGCGCGCCAGCCCGTTGCCGTTGGTGTTCATCATGATGTCGGGGAAGCCGAGGGTCGCGGCCTCGCGCACGAAGCTGACGATCCGCGGGTGCAGCGACGGCTCGCCCCGGTAGTTGAGCTTGATCGAGCTGACGCCGATGTCCGCGCACTGCTGGATCAGCCGGCCGTACAGCACCGGGTCCATGTAGCCGCGCTGGTACGTGTGCTCGTCGAAGCCCTGGGTGCGGATGTGCTCGTGGGTCCAGATCTGGCAGAAGCCCTGCGGGTCGTCCTCGGAGCTGCCGCAGCGCAGGTCGCAGACCGCCACCGACTCGAGGTCGACGTGGACGGGGTGGGTCGACGGGTCCATCTCCGCCTCGCGGCGGTCCCACTCGCGGCGATAGGCCTCGTAGCGCTGCGAACGCTGCGGCGCCTCCACCAGCACGCGGAACGTCGGGTCCTTGCTCATCGCTGGCCAGTGTAGCCCACGGGTCCTTTTCGCCCGAAGCGCCGGCGTGGGCTCGCGCACGACGCGCGCGGGCGGGCTGCGGGATACTCCGCGCATGGCTTTCCCCGAGCGGCTGCCGGCGGCGGACGGCATCGAACTCGAGGCCTGGCATCGGGCGCCCGCGGGCCCGCGGCGGGCCGCGGTGGTGCTGATGCACGGCCTCAACGACCACTCGCGGGCGCTGCCCTACGAACGGCTGACGGCGCTGCTGCTCGCGCGCGGCATCGCGGTCTACGGCTTCGACCTGCGTGGCCACGGCCGCTCCGGCGGACCGCGCATGTACACGCCGTCGTGGGCGGCGCTGCGCGACGACCTGCTGCTCGTGGCGCGGGCGGCGGCCCGCGACCACGGGGCACGGCCCGCGCTGGTCGGCCTCAGCCTCGGCGGCCTGCTGTGCCTGAGCGCCGCGCTCGCCGAGCCGCTGGCGGTGCCAGCCGTGGTGGCGATGGCGCCGGCTCTCGACCGCTCCGGCACCTCGGCCCTGCTGCGCGCGCTGCTGCCGCTGGTCGTCCGCATCGCCCCGCGGCTGCGGCTCGATCCCGGGCTCGACGTCACCGGCGTGACGAGCGACGCCGCCGCCCGCGCGGAGTACGTGGCCGACCCGCTGTGGGAGTCGAAGGTGACGCCGGCACTCGGCGCCGCCGTGGTCGCCGGCATGGAGGAACTGCTCACCCGCGCGGGCGAGTTCAGCGTGCCGCTGCTCGCCTTTCACGGGACCGCCGACCGGCTGGTGCCGATCGCGGGCACCCGCGCCGCCTTCCCGCGCTTCGGCAGCGCGGACAAGCGGCTGGTCGAACTGGAAGGCGCGTGGCACGCCCTGCCGCTCGAGCCACAGGCCGCTGCGATGGCTGACGAGATCGCCGAATTCGTGATGGCGAAGGCCGGCCTGGGGTAGTCAGTCCCGGCGAGAGTACACGTTGTAGTGGCGGCGGAAGCTCTTCGCGCGGCCGTCCTTGCCGACCTCGAAGGCGATCTCCTCGCCCAGCTTCTCGTCGGAGCGCAGCCGGCGGAAGGTGTGCTCGCCGGTCGCCTTCAGCCTGGTGATGCCCTTGGCGGGCTCGGGGTTCGGCAGCGAGATCATGCCGAGGCCGTCCTCCCACGGGAACACCGCGACTTCCCCCGCGAAGCCGGAGGCGTACACGCCGCGGTAGCGCTCGAGCCCTGCGTCGGGGGCCTTGGGCGCCGTCGTCTCCTTCGCGGCCGCCTTGACCGCGGGCGCGACCAGGTCGTGCATCTGCTGGGTGAAGCGGTTGGCGTTGACGCCCTGGGCGTTGGCCATGAACACCGTCGCCAGTTGCTGGTCGTTGTTCATCAGCAGCGCCGTGCGGAAGCCGGGGCAACTGCCGTCGTGGCCGACGAAAGACTGCTTGTCGCTGCGCCAGAGCACGTAGCCGAGGCCCCAGGTGTTCTCGAGGTCAGGGTCGGTCCAGTGGACGCGTTGCATCTCGCGCAGCGTCGTCGCCTTCACGACCTCGGTGCCGCCGTTCGCGCGCAGCCGGAAGTGCCACGACGCGAAGCGCGCCAGGTCGAGCGCGGTCGAGGCGTAGCCCGCCGCCGGCGCGATGCCGCGGGCCTGGAAGAACGCCACCGGCAAACGGCGACCCTCGCGGTCGAGCGACGAGTAGCCGACGGCGAGCCGCTTGCCGCGCTCGTCCGACGGCATCTCGGGGAAGGTCGAGGTCAGGCCCAGCGGGTCGAGGATCGAGCGCCGGACGTAGCGGTCGTAGGGCTCGCCCGCGGCCGCGCCGACGACCTCGCCCAGCAGCGACATGCCGAGGTTCGAGTACTGGAAGTAGGTCTCCGGCGCATACAGCGCGGATTGCCCGGCCAGCCGCTCGCGGATCTCCTCGCGGGTCGGGAACGTGAAGCCCGGCCCCGTCCAGTACGCGTGGTCCGACTCGCGCGGCAGTCCCGACGCGTGGGTCAGCAGGCCCTCGATGGTGACCTCGCCCTCGCCCTCGGTCTTCGCCAGCGCGAACCACGGCAGGTGGCGCACCAGCGGATCGTCCAGCCGCAGTGCCCCGGCGTCGCGCTGCTGCATCGTCGCCAGGCTGGTGAACAGCTTCGAGATCGAGCAGATCGAGTAGATCGTGTCGACCGTGGCGGGCCGGTTCTTCTCGCGCTCGGAGGCACCCCAGGCGCCGCTCCACAACACCTGCTGGTCCTGCACGATGGCCGCGGATACGCCGGGGATCTGCTCGTACGCCCGCTGCGCCTCGAGCCAGGTGGCGGCCGCGGCCAGCGCCTGCTTCACCCGCGGGTGCTCCGCGATGGCGAGCTTCGCGGCGGGCGCCGGCGTGGCGGCGGCCTGCGGCGCGGTGTCCTGCGCGGACACGGGCACGGCGAGCGCGAGGAGCAGGCTGCCTCGCAGGGCGACGGTGGCGGGACGCGAGCGCATCAGGGCCTCCAGTTCGGGATCGCGACATTTTGCGCCCTTCCGAGGGCGGGTATGCTCGTCTCATCCTCACGGAGGTCCCATGTCCCGTCCGCTCGCCGTCCTGGCCGCGTTGCTCCTCACCTCGCCCGCATCGGCGGCGAACCCGCAGGAGGACGCGCTCAAGCGCGCCTTCGAGGGCAAGTGGGTCACGGTCAAGATCGACCTGCCCGCCACCCACAAGGGGCTCGACCTGCGCTTCGACCGCGAGCAGCCGGTCGACGTCGCGGAGCACAGCGATCGCCTGCGCGACTACGACGTGGCGATCGAGGAGGGCAGCCGCCAGCGGGTGACGCGGATCAAGCTCAAGGGCGACATGATCGAGTTCCACCTCGCGGGCGGCGGCTTCAACTGGGGCAGCGACACCACCACCCGGACCTTCAGCGCGACCTCGAAGTCGAGCCGCGAGAACGAGCTCGAGAAGGAGATCAAGGTCGAGACGGACCGCGACCGCAAGCGGCGGCTGGAGCGCGAGCGGGACGACCTGCGCTACGAGCGCGAGCGCCGCGACGACCGCGAGCGGCGCGAGATCGAGGAGTGGAACCGCGATGCGCGCGAGCGCGACCGCGACCGCTCGCTGCGCTCGGGCTCGCGCATCAACCTGCGCTTCAAGAAGCGGGTGCCGGCGGACGTGGTGACGGCCGAGGGCCTCGAGCGCACGCTCGCGCCGTGGGTGCAGGTGGGCTACGGGCCGGCCTCCGGCGCGGATGCCGAGGTCGAGCGCGAGCTGGAGGAAGACGAGCGCGACGCCGAGCGCGACCGGGATCGCGCGGACGAGCAGGACGCGCCCGCCGACGAGCCGAAGGGCGAGCTGCGCAAGGGCCTGCTGTACGACGAGGTCGAGGCGCTGCTGGGCCGCCCGCGCACCCGCGCGCGCTGCACCGTGGGCGAGAACCTGACCTGCCTGTTCGCCGTGTTCGCGCCGCCCGGCATCGGGGGCGAGGTGGAGGCCCTCTTCATCCAGGACGTCCTGGTCCGCTTCGGTCCCCCCGCCAAGCCCTGATCGGCGCCCGCCCAGGAGCCTAGAATCGAGGCTGCCATGGATCGCGAGCGTGCCCTGCGAGCGTGCCTCGAGGCCTTCCCGGAGGTGCGCCTCGCCGTCCTCTTCGGATCCGAGGCCACGGGAGCGGCGCACGCGCTCAGCGACGTGGATGTGGGTCTGCGGCTGGCCGGCGCCCCATCGCCGACCGCGGCGCTCGAAGCGGCGCTCGCGCGCGCCGCGGGGCGCGCGGTCGACCTCGTCGTGCTCGACGCGGCGCCTCCGCTGCTGAGGTTCGAGATCGCACGCGACGGACACCTGCTGGCCGAGCGCGACCCGCATGCCTGGGCGGATTTCAAGGCGCGAGCCATGGTCGACTGGTGGGACTGGGCGCCGACAGCACACAGCCTGAACGCACTCGCGGCCCGCCGGCTGCGAGAGGAAATCGCACGTGGTCCGGCCTGAGATCGCCGGCGTGCGCGTCGCCCGCGCGCGAGGCTGGCTGAACGATGCCGAGGCCCTGCTCGATCGCGACCTCGAGGCCTTTCTCGCGGACCGCCAGGGACGCGACCTCGCGCTGTTCTACCTGTTCCTCGCCATCCAGGAGGCGATCGATCTCGCGGCGCACTGGGTGGCGGATGCCGGCTGGGCCGCGCCGGACGACGCCGGGTCCTCGTTCGACCTGCTCGCGGAGCGGGGAATCCTCGATCGCGGGACCGCCGACACGCTGCGAGCGGCCGCCGGCCTCCGCAACCGGATCGCCCACGGCTACGCGCTGCTCGACTACGCCCGCGTGCAGCGCGAGGCCCGCGCCGGCCTGCCGGCCCTGCGCCTGCTGCTCGAGAAAGTCGCCACCGAAGCCGGCCTCTGAGGCGACGCATGTTCGGAACCGCCGCCTACGATCGGGCCGCGCGCGAGCTGCGGCGGCCCGTGCTCGAGGACACCACGAGCCCGCTGGACCGGGGCGAGCTGCTGCGCCTCGCCACCCTCGCCGCGTCCAGCCACAACACCCAGCCCTGGAAGTTCGAGCACGAGCCGATGGCGATGCGCGTGCAGCCCGACTTCACGCGACGCTGCCCGATCGTCGACCCCGACGACGGCCACCTCTGGAAGAGCCTCGGCTGCGCGGCCGAGAACCTCGTCCACGCCGCGGCCGCCCAGGGGCACCGCGCCCGTGTCAGCCTCGACCCGCGTCGAGGCGACGTCGTCGTGGCCTTCGAGCGCTCGCCGGGCCTCCATGCCACGGAACTCTCGCGCGCGATCCCGCACCGCCAGTGCACGCGCCAGCCGTACGAGACGGGCCGCCTGGAGGCGGACGAGCTGCGCCAGCTCGAGCAGGTCGGGCGCGGCGAGGGCGTGCGCGTCGCGCTGTTCACCGCGGCCCGCGAGTGCGAGCAGGTGCTCGAATACCTTGCTGCCGCCAACCAGGCCCAGCTCTCCGATCGCGCTCTCCGCGCAGAGCTGACGGCGTGGATTCGTTTCAACCCGCGCGCGGCGCTGGCGACGGGCGACGGCCTCTGCGGCCACACCAGCGGCCGGCCGGCGCTGCCCACCGCGCTCGGCCGCCGCCTCGCCCGCTTCGTGCTGACGCCCGCTGCCCAGACGGCGATCGACGCGAGCCACGTGCGGGCGAGCGCGGGGCTGGCGGTGTTCCTCGCGGCCCGCGATGCGCTGCCGTCGTGGGTCGAGGTCGGCCGCGCCGCCGAGCGCTTCGCGCTGTGCGCGACGACGCTCGGCATCCGCACCGCGTTCCTGAACCCGGTGATCGAGGTGCGCCCGCTGCGCGCCCAACTCGAGTCGTGGCTCGGCGCTCGCGGCGAGCACGCGCTGCTGCTGATGCGCTTCGGCTACGGCCGCCCCGCGCCGTTCAGCCTGCGCCGGCCGCTCGCCGCCGTCGTGGTCCGACCCGACGGAGGCCACCCGGCGACCTGACGAGTCAGTCCTCGAGCCGGCGTCTTTCGGCCGGCGTCAGGGCGTCGGCGAGCGTCGGACGCCTTTCGACGAGGTCCAGCGCGTCTGCCTGGCCGGGCCACCAGTTGTAGCGGCCGGCGAGGACGAGGAGGGCGGGGCCGAGGGCGAGCCGGATCACCGTCGCATCGAGCGCCACCGCCACCGCCAGGGCGAAGCCGAGCATCTGCACGAGCAGCAGGTCGCCGGCCGCGAAGGCGCCGAAGACCGCCACCATGATCGCGGCGGCGCTGGTGATCACGCCGCCGGTGTGGGCGAGGCCTTCGACCACGGCCGCCTCGTCGCCGAGCCCGGCGCGCCGCGCCTCGAGCACGCGGGCCACCAGGAACACCTCGTAATCCATGCTGAGCCCGAACACGATCGCGAACACCAACACGGGCACGGCGGGGAACACGCTGCCGGTGCCGGCGGCGAGTCCGAACAGCCCCGCTCCCGTCCCGTCCTGGAACACGATCACCAGCGCCCCGACGGCCGCCGCCACCGAGAGCAGGTTGAGCGCCACGGCCTTGAGCGGCAGCAGGACCGAACGGAACGCGAGTCCCAGCGCCAGCAGCGTCGCCAGCACCACGCTCGCCACGACCATGGCGAGGCGGCCCGACAGCGCGTCCTCGTAGTCGGCGTTGAAGGCGGCGAGCCCGCCGACCCGCAGCCGCGCGCCCGCCACGCCCGTGACCCGGGCAGCGTCGAGCCGGCGGAGCTCGCGGACCAGGCGTCCGACTTCGCCGGGGCTGGCGTCCTCACGCGGCACGAGCCCGAGCAGCATCGCGTCGCCCTCGCTGGCGACGAAGCACTGCTTCACGAACCCCGGCAGCAGGCTCACGTAGGTCGAGTCGGCACCGCGCGGGCCCGCGACCGCCCGCAGCGAGCGCACGGCCGCCACTCGCGGTTCGGCGCGGAACTGCCGCTCGAGCCGGCCTGCCGCCGCCCACCCCTCGGCGCCGAGGGCGGTGACGGCCTCCGGCAGCTCGAGGACCACCCGCACTTCCTGGACGACAGCCCCGCGCCCGAGCGCCCGCAGGTCGGCGATGCCGGCGGCCGACTCGAGCCTCGCGGGCAGCCAGTCGCCGCGCGGCAGCTCGACCTCGAGGCGGCGAGCCTGGAGTGCCAGCAGCAGCAACGGCGCTCCCGCCGCCAGCAGCACCCAGCCCGGCCGGCGCGTCACCGCCCTGCCGTACCGGTGCCACAGCGAATCCCGGCGCTCGTCGCCACGTCCAGGCCCGGTCGCGCGCGACCACGGCGCCGGGCGCAGGCGGCCGGCGTCGATGCCGGGGCCCACCCAGGCGAGGACGCCCGGCAGCACGACGACGGCCACCACCACCGACACCGAGACCACCAGCAGGCCGCCGACGCCGAGCGAGCGCAACTCCGCGACCGGGACCAGCAGCAGCCCCACGAAGCCGATGGCGACGGCCGCGCCCGAAATCGCGATCGTCGCGCCCCCGCGGCGGCAGGCCTGATCCGCGGCCTGGACGCGGTCGAGGCCGGCGGCCTGCGCCTCGCGGAAGCGGCTCACGGTCAGCAGCGCGTAGTCGATGCCGAGGCCCAGGCCGAGCATCGACACCACGCTCTGCAAGCTCGCAGCGAGCGGCCAGCGGGCGCTGACCAGGACCGCGAGGCCCAGCGCCGCCGTCACCGCCAGACCGCCCGACAGCAACGGCAGCAGCGCGGCGGCGACGGTGCCGAACCCGGCGAGCAGCAGGAGCAACGTCAGCGGCACCGCGCGGGCCTCTCCTTCGGCCACGGACTCGGCGCTCGCCTGCCGCAGGTCCAGGTTCAGCGCGGGCTCTCCGGTCACGCGCAGCGTGGCTTGCGGGTGGCGAGCTCGAAGTCGCTCGGCGGCAAGGCCCGTCGCCGCGCGGAGTCGCGGCACGAGCCGGTCCGCGGGCGTGGCGTCGAGGCCGACGACCACGAAGGTGCCGGGGACGCCTCCCGTGGGGAGGAACAGCGCGTCGCCGCCGTCGAGATGGGAGTAGGTGCGAGTCACGCCGGGCACCGCGCGCAGGTCGCGCACGAGTTGGACCAGGGCCTCGCGGCCGGCCGCCGTGTCGGGCCGGGCGACGTCGCGGACGACCACGAGCGCGCTGCGCGCGAAGGGCGACTCGAAGCGGCTCGCGAGCAGGTGATCCACGGCGGCCGACTCGGATCCCTCGAGGCGCGCCGCAACCTCGAGCGCGCTCTCCGCACGCCGCGCAACTGGCCACAGCGCGAGGCCGCCCACGAGCGCCGCCGGAACCAGCCACCCACGCGCGGCCACGAGGCGCCCGGCCCAGCCCCTCCGGCGTTCGCCGACGCGCGCCGAGCCTGCGGCGTCGCGGGCCAGCGACTTCATGCCCGCCACTCGAGGAGCGCGTACTCGCGGCGCCGGTCTTCCGCACACGCGCCGTAGTGCCGGCGCATCGGGCTGCCGGCCGCGATCAGCGTCGCCAGGACCGCGGGGTAGCCGCAGCCGGCCGCGTTGCGCAGCGTGTGGTGGAACAGCGCGCGGGCGACGCCGCTCCGGCGCGCGGCCTCGAAGGGGGTGACGCCGCCCAGGTGCAGCATCAGCCTCCGCGCGCGCCGTCGCTCGTCGAAGAATCGCAGCCAGGCCCACGGCGAAGTCCGGCCCCGCATCGCGCGCACCGCCGGCGCCAGGTCGGCGAACGCCACCGCGAAGGCGGCGACGCGGCCGGCTTCGTCGCGGACCAGCGTCGAGCAGCGCGGCTCCAGGGCGCGGCGGGCCGGGCCGAAGAGGGCGCCGAACTCGTCGCGGCCGATCGGCGTGAAGCCGACGAAACCGGAGAACGAGGCCACGAGTGCGGCGTGCAGGCCGTCCAGGGCCGTCTCGAACGGCTCTTGGTCGAACGGCTCGAAGCGGTAGCCCCGCGCCAGCAGCGCCCGGAACGCCTCCGCCCCGGGAAGCGACAGTTGCGCGAGGGTCTCGCGGCCCGGCAGCTCGAACGAGTTCCAGGTCTGGCAGGGGCGGAAGCCGGCGCTCTCCCACAGCTCCGGGTAGTAGGGCTTGTTGTAAGGCTCGCCGGAGAAGGGCTCCCGTTCGAAACCCCGCGTCATCAGCCGATAGCCGTGCCAGATGTCGAACTGCAGCGGACCCCAGACGCGGGTCAGGCCCTGATCCCGGAGCCACGCGACCGCGGCCGCCAGCACGTCGTTCGCCGCGGCGGCGTCCGGCGTCGACTCGAACAGGCCGATCGCGCCGACCGGCGTTCCGTCGCGAGCCCGCAGGCCGGGGTGGACCGTGGCCAGGGCGCGGGCCACCGCGCGCCCGTTGGCGACGGCGAGGAACCGGCGGTGACGGTGGCCGGGGCGCCCGTAGAACGGGAACGACGGCGCGAGCCACCGGCGCAACTCGCGCTCGAGTGGCGGGACGAAGGCGCGGTCGCCGCGGTAGATCTCGTACCCGAGGCGCACGAAGGCGTCGGTCGATTCCGGCTCGAAGCCGAAGGCCCTCACGCCCATCGGACCTCTCCGCTGCGGCCGTCGAGCGTGAGCCGCGCACCCTCGGGGATCCGCGCGCAGGCGTCGGCAACGCCCACGACGGTCGGTATCCCCAGCTCGCGCCCGAGGATCGCGGTGTGCGAGAGCAGGCTGCCCCGCTCGGCGACCAGCCCGCCGGCCTGCATCATCAGGAACACCCAGCCCGGGTCGGTCGAGCGGGCGACCAGCACCTCGCCCGGCGCGACGCGAGCCGTGCGCGGGTCCGCGACGATGCGGGCGACCCCGCTGCCGACGCCCGTCGAGCAGCCGATCCCGCACAGCGCACCCCGGGGTTCGACCGCCGCGCCGGCGGCCGGCGTCGGTGCCCGCCTGGGGAGACCCGAGGTCTCGATCCGGTCGCCGACCTCCCGCGTCGCGAAGGCCCGGTACTCGTCCTGTCGCAGCGCGACGAGGGCCGCCAGGCCGCGGGTCACGCCCGTTCCCTCCACGCAGCCGAGCACCTCGTCGACCGTGAGGTGGAAGACGTCGTGCGGATCGCGCAGCACGCCGCCCGCGTGCAGCTCCTCGCCGAGGCGCGTGAACACGGCGCGGACCAGCCCGTAGAGCCGGGCGCGAGCGAAGCGCATGTTCTCGCGGTTGCGGATCGCCCGCCGGGCCTGGCGCACGACGAACCCGAGCGCGAGCCGCGGCACCAGGCCGCAACCCGCCAGCGCAGCCTCGGCGTCGTGGCGGCGCTCGCTCGCCCCGCGTTCCGCGGAACAGGCGTCGCCCTGCTGGCGGCGCAGCAGCGCGACGAGCAGCGCGGGGTCCTGGCGCGGCGTGCGCGTCTCCAGCTTGAGCTCGAAGGCCCCGCGATCGCCGTAGAGGTCGAGATACGCCTCCAGCTCCAGGTGGAACGCCGCCCAGCGCGGATCGCTCTCCAGCGCGCGCCAGACGGCCGCGTCGCCGCCGCCGCGCGAGAACAGCGCCGACAGCGCCGGGTCGGCGGAGACCTGGCGGGCCAGGGCCGCGACCGCCCGCAGCGGCGCCACGCTCTCCATGTCGCCGGCGCCGCACAGCAGGTCGTTGGCCAGCGCGGGTCGGTCCGGGAGGAAGCGCCGGCACAGCGCGAGCAGCCAGGCGTGGTATCGGATCGCCGCCAGGTCGTTGAACAGGGTCAGGTGCCAGAAGCTGCCGGCCTCCGCCTCCAGGGCGCGGTAGCGCAGGGCGAGGGCCGCCGCGTCGCCGCCCGCCGGTGCCGCTCCGTGGCGGTCGAGGAAACGGCCGAAGCGCGCGAAGAATCGGCGGCCGAGGCGCCCGACGCCGAGCAGGATCGAGGCCGCGCGCAGCGCCGCCAGCAGGCGCAGCCCGATGCCGGCCCGCGCGCCCGAGGCCGGCTGCGGGCGCGTGACGCCGATCATCCGGTCCCACGCGCGCCGATGGGCGTCGGGATCGGCGAGGTACGTGAACATCTCGTACCAGTCGAGCAGGTTGTAGTAGACGCGCCCTTCCACCAGGCCGATCAGGCTCTTGAAGAGGTGTGGCCGCCGGGCGAGCGGGTCCAGGAGCGGAAAGAAGTGGCGCGCCAGCTCGCGAAACGCGGTCTCGTACGCCTGTCGCGCGAAGCTGAACGTCAACGGCAGCGTCAGGCCGGGGTAGCTCTCGACGATGTTCGAGTTGTCCCACACCCGCTGGCTGCGGCCGGCCCCCGTCCCCGTGACGGGGCGCGCCTGCAGCACCCAGGTCTGCCCCGAGGCCTCGATCGCCCACTCGACGTCCTGCGGTTCGCCGAACGCCCGCTCGATCTTCAGGCCCAGGTCGCGCAGCGCGCGGGCTTGCGCTTCGCTCAAGGCCGGTGCGGCGAGGCCGGCCGCGGCGGTCACGGTGTCTCCGGAGCGCAAGACGCGGCAGGTGGCGGTCAGCGCATCGCCGCGCACGACGCCGTCCCCGCGGCCGGGTGCGGAGACGATCAGCGAGTACGCGGGGTCGTCGAGGTCGCGGGTGAAGAGGACGCCGGCGATCGCGGCGGGCGCCATCTCCTGGATCACGACGGCCGCCTGCACCTCGCGGACGCCGAGGCCCTTGCGCAGGCGATAGCCGAGCGCCCGCGCCGAGAAGGCCGAGGCCCAGACCCGGGCGACCGCGGGGCCGAGCGCGTCGCCGGGCACGTCGAGGGCTGTTTCCATCACGCCCGCGAACGAGTGCGCCGCGGCGTCTTCGCCGACGATCGACGAGCGGACGGCGAACGGCCCGCGCAGCCCTGCCCGTTCCAGCGCGCCGCGCAACGCGCCCAGGGTCTCCGCCGGGCAGCCTTCGACGACGATGTGGCGCTCGATCGCCTCGGCGGCCGCGGCCACCGCCGGGAGGCCGTGGCGCTCGACGCGGCGCAGCGCCTGCCGGATCAGGGGCCGGTCGGCGATCCGCGCTTCGAGCGCCGCCGTGGTGAGCACGACGAAGCGCGGCACCGCGAAGCCCCACGCGTGGAGTCGGCACAGGTTGGCGCCCTTGCCTCCCAGCAGGCGGACGTCGACGCTGTCGTCGGGGGCGAGCACCGCCGTCCGCTTCATGCCAGCGCCCCGCCGACACAGGTGGCGAACACGTGCGCCTCGGCGAACGGCCGCAGGGTCGCGGTCTCGGGTGCGGGGTGGCGCAGGAAGCGGACGTGAGCGTAAAGCGCGGGGGCCAGGCCCGCGAGCAGCGCCAGCGGCAGGCCGGGACCCACCTCGCCGGCGAGCCACAGGCCGCACGCCACGGCAGCCGAGGCTCCCTGCACGCCGGCGGCCAGCAGCACGGCCCGCGCCCGGCCGAGGCGGCGCGAGTAGGTGACGTACGCGTCCTCCTGCTCCGGCGCCCGGATCTTGCGCGCGACCTCCCAGGCGAAGAGGCCGCACCAGAACAGCGCGACCGTCGTGGCCACGGCGGCGGGGCGCAGGGACGAGATCCCGTGCTGCGCCGCCGCCAGCAGCGCCAGGTGGAACAGCACGAGGGGGACGAACGGCTGGTGCGTGAAGAGCGTCGTCAGCAGCCGCGGTCGCATGCGGTCCGGCACGAAGAACCAGCGGAACATCAGCCAGGCGTAGCCGAGCACCAGCGCGGACGAGGCGAGCGCGCCGGCCCACGCATGGGCGAGCAGGAACAGCGCACTGGTGACGACCAGCAGGCCCGCCACGTCGGCCGCGCGCACTCGACCACTCGGCAGCGGGCGCCCGGGGAAGAGGCGCCGGTCGGTGTCGACGTCCTTCAGCTCGTCCATCAGGCGCAGGATCAGCATGGCGGCGAAGGCGGCCCAGGCGCCGAGCGCGGTCCACAGTGGGCGCGTCAGCAGGTCGGCCGGATGGCCGTGAAGCCGGGCGAGCAGCGTGGCGAGGCCCGCGTAGAGCGCCAGCGCCGCCAGCAGCCGCTGCGGCAGCGGGTGCATCTCGGCGAGGTACACGAGCAGGCGCCCGATCGCCGCGCTCATGGCTGTCGCGGGAGTGGCGCTCCGGCTCGATCCTCGCGGGTGTGACGGGTGTGGGCGAGGGCGAGCGCGGCCCCGAGCGTCAGCAGCCCGAGCGAGAGCGCCGCCGGCTCGGGCGGGCGTCGCCCGACGTCGAGCAGCAGCCCCGCGGTGACGACCGGAATCAGCAGGTTGTCGCTGCCGGCCGGCGCGACGGCCTCCACCAGGGTGGCCAGCACCGCCGCGTGCAGGGCCCAGAGCGCCGCGGTGAGCGGGTCGACCGCGGCCAACTGCACCAGCGCGGCGTGGACGCACGCGAAGACGACGAGCGCCATCGCCAGCGAGCCCTCCACGCTGCGGGTGGCGCCGAGAACGCGGTAGTGGAGCGAGCCGCAGGCCTGCCCGACCAGCGCGGCCGCGGCATCGCCGAGAGCGAGCGCCAGCAGGGCTGGCACGTAGGCCGCGGGATGATCGCCCGCGAAGGCGAACGTGAGCGCCACCGCGGGGGGGTAGAAGTACGCCCCGAGCCGGACCGGGCCGACGCCGTGCACCGAGCGCAGCCAGCCCCGGCCGCGGCTGACGGCCATCAGCGCGACGTAGCCGGCGGCCAGCGCGACCACGGGCCACGCGCTCGCGAAGATCCAGGGGAAGGCGGCGGCCAGCAGTCCCGATCCGGCATGGACCCACTTGCGAGTCCACTCGCAGGGCAGCGCCGAGCCGAGGCGCAGAGCTTCGGCGACGCCCAGGATGGCGGCCATTCCGGCAGCGACCAGCAGCAGGCCCGCCAGGTCACCACTCATCGCGCGACCTCGAGCACGAGGGCCCGGTAGAACGGCGCCTGGGCGCGCGCGTGGAGGGCTTGCGCCCGCTCCAGTCGTTCGTCGAGGCAGTGGCCCAGCGCGGCCGGCCGCCGTCGAGGCGCCAGCAGGTTCCAGTAGGCCACGCGCGCGCCGGGAGCCGCGCTGCGCGCTACCGCCTCGAGCAGCGCGTGGTAGGCCCCGAGGTCCATGTACTCGGGGACGTCCGACAGGTTGAAGGCGTCGAAGCGGTGCGCGGGCACGGTCGCGAGCACCGCCTCCAGCGAGGCGCGGCACACGCTCACGCGCCCGAGGCTGGCGCGGATCGCCTCGTGCCACTCCGGGCGCAGGTAGTCGGGCAGCGCCGCGCCGAAGCGCCCGGTGAGGATGTAGGAGAGGTAGGGGTTGTCGTGCGTCGGCAGCACCGCGAGAGCGTTTCGGGCGCGCTCGAGCAGCGGCCCGCCCACCGCACCGTCGACGTGGCGGAAGAACTCCGGGTCGCGGCCGAGCCGGCCCAGCGGCCCGCGCGCGAAGAACAGCCGGCACAGCATCCGCCAGGTCCAGGTGTCCCAGACCTCGCGGTGGAACTTCTCGCGGAGCACCGCATCGCGGGGCGCGAGCAGCGCCGCGACGGTCGCGCGCGAGTGCGCCACCGGCAGCACCCAGCGCCGGAACAGCCGGAAGTACGCCTCGAGGCGCCCGGCGTGGAGCACGCCGGTGCGAATGGCCTGCGGGTGGGCGTCCCAGTACCTGCGAGCTTCTGGCCCGAGGCGGGGGCGGAGGGCCGCTGCGAAGCGGCGGGCGCGCTCGCCCGGCGATTGGTCGCGCGCGCCCAGGAACGCGAGCAGCTCGTCGTGGCCGAGCGCCGCGAAGGCCGCCATCTTCAGCTCGAGCAGTGCGAGCTGGGCCGGGCTCAGGTCCACGGCCAGGACCTCGGCCGCTCCCCGCGCCAGCAGCGAGAGCGTGTTGTCGCCGGCCGAGGCGATCGACAGGCAACGCGCCCCTCGCAGCGGCTCGAGCGCGGCGCAGACGACGGCCGCGTCTTCCCAGCAGTTCGTGTAGCGGAGGTGCCGGAAATTCGCACGCGCCTCGATCGGTTCGCCGCCGGCGGTGTCGCGTCTCACGACTCCAAGGTCGGCGGCGACACGCCCTCATGGGGGGCGCGGTGGGACGCTTTCCGGAACCGTCACAATCCGTCGACCTTCCCGGACCCGGCGCCTTCTGGACATCGACGACGAGGTCGCCGTGGAGTGGGGTCGGCTGACCGCGCGTGAACCCCTGCCGGTGGTCGATGGATTGCTGGTGGCCACGTCGGCGGTTTCGAGGCGAACAGGCCGGGGAGCGCACAGGTGGTACGCTGGGCGTCCGCGGGGAAGGCCAAGCGCCCGGCGCGGCGGAGGGGCATGGGCATGACCTGCAGGGTTCATCAGTGGTTTCGTGCGAGCGCGCTGGCGCTGGTGCTGGTTCCTCCCGGCGCTCTCGCGGCTGCCGACTCGACGTGGCTCAGCGCCGACGCACTGCACGCCGAGTTCGAGAAGGACCCGGCAGCCACCGAGGCGAAGTACGCCGGACAGCGCGTGGTGGTGAGCGGTCGCTTCAACCCCACCTTCCCCAAGACCCAGTTCTCGATCGTCGGTGAGCAGGGCCTGAAGTTCGTGAACTGCGAGGATGCGCCCGCACCGTTGCTGGCCGCGAAGGCACGGATCGCCGAGGGCGCCCCGGTCGAGGTCGCCGGCACGCTGCGGTTCCGGACGCTGGGCACGCTGCACTTCTTCGACCTCCAGGGCTGCACCCTCGAGAAAGGCGATTCCGCCGTCGCGCCCGCCGTCGCGCCCGCCGTCGCGACGACAGCCGTGCCCACGCCGAAAGCGTGCGAGCTCGTCACGCTCGAGGAGTTGCGCGCCAACGTCGGCGCTGACGTCCAGCCCGTGGGCGCCAGGGCGCCTGATGGCACAGACGACGATCGCGGCTGTCAGTGGAAGGCGGGGAACGCGGCGTTCGAGCTCTACCTGGTCGAGGACGCGGCGAACGTCCCGTCGCGCTTCGAAGCGATGAAGCGGTCGCCGGGAACCGTCCCGCTGTCAGGGATCGGCGACGACGCCTTCTGGGTCGCAGGCCCGCGCCTGTTGCAGGCCCGCGTGGGACCGTTCCTGATGATCAGCGGCGGATGGGCCGAGGGCATGCCAGGCATCATGGCCGCGCAGACCACAGCCCAGGCTGCGGTGACGCGGCTGCAGGGCGTGCTCGCGCGTCGGGCGGGACAGCCGTGGCTCGACGCCTGCACGCTCCTCACGCAGGCGGAGGTGGACACGGCGCTCGGCCGCGCCGCCCGAGCGGGCAGCCTCTCCGCCGCACCTGTGGCGGGCACCGCATGCTCGTTCGCGCTCACCGCCGCGGACGCCTCGCCCCTGGAACAGTTCGCGGCCGCCAGCGTGACGGCGTACCCCCTGCAGGACGGGCTGTTCCCGTCGGTGAAGAACTGGGGCGCCATGCTGGAGGCGGCGGCCGTCGCGGAGATGCCGGGGGCCCTCTTCTCCGATGCCGCAGGATCCGCGCAGCTCGCCTTCGAGAAGGGCGGCTTCCTCGTCGTCATCGGCACCGCGGCGCCGGATGCGGCAAAGGCACGGCTGCAGGCGATCGCGCTCGCGAAGCGGGCTGCGCCCCGGGTTCCCTGAACCAGTTTCGGGGTCGCTCGATGGGGTCGGCTGAACGCCTGCGAACCCCTGCCGGTGGTCGACGGGTTGCTGGCGGCCACCGCGCTCGTCCACGGGCTGACGCTGGTCACGCGCAACGTAGTGGTAGCGCGGGCGCGTCATTGGGGCACGGGGCCGAAAGGGCTTGAATTCGTCGCCGTGCCGCCCCACCTTGAGAGCGTCAGGCGAACGATGGTCGCGCTCGAAGGCCCGTTGCGCGCTGCGCTCTCGTGTGCTCGCAAGGCAGTGAGCCGGCGATCAGGCGCTCCGACCGAGCCTCCCGCACGAGCCTGCCCTGCCCGACGTCAACGCCTCAGATCAGATCTCGCGGCGGCGACGCCGGCTCGACGCGCTTCTGGGAGGAGATTGACCAAGCGAGAGTTGGAAGGCTGCCGAGGCAATGGGTCTTCCCTGGGAGGGCAAAGTGAGCCTGCTCGACGTCTTTCAGCCTCGGTGGAAGCACTCTGACCCCTCGGTACGCAAGGCTGCGCTGAGCAAGCTCACCGACCAGGCGCTGCTCGCCGACATTGCCCACACGGACGCGGACTGGGATGTGCGCAAGGCTGCGGTGGCGAGGCTCACGAACCCGGCACTGCTCGCCGACATCGCCAGGTGCAACAAGAGCGGACACGTGCGCCGGGCCGCGGTGGAGAAGCTCACGGACCAGGCGCTGCTCGCCGATATCGCCAACACGGACGCGGACTGGGATGTGGGCAAGGCCGCGGTGAAGCAGATCACCGACCAGGCTCAGCTCGCCGGCATCGCCAAGAGGAACAGGCACCCGCAATTGCGCGAGGCCGCGGTGGAGAAGGTCACTGACCAGGCGCTGCTCGCCGACATCGCCAAGAGCGACGAGGACGGAGGCGTGCGCCGAGCTGCGGTAGAGAAGGTCACCGACCAAGCGTTGCTCGCCGACATCATTGTGCGCTGGACCGTGGTGGAGAAGATCTCGGTCGCCGAAATCGCCGGTATCGCCAGGACGGACAACGACATCGGCGTGCGCTCGGCCGCGGTAAAGAAGATCACCGACCAGACGCTGCTCGCCGGAATCGCCAACGCAGCGGAGGACCCGGATGCACGCTATGTCGCTGTGAAGAAACTGAGCGACCAGGCTCTGCTCGCCGACATCGCCAGGACCGACGAGGACCGGGATGTGCGCAAGGCGGCGGTGGAGAAGCTCACCGACCGGGCGTTGCTCGCCGACATCGCCGCGACAGACAAGGATGGACACGTGCGCCGGGCCGCGGCTCATTCCCTGGACGACGCGAACGCCGCGGCCCGGGGACGAGGACGGTGAACGTCTGGAAGGCAAGGAGAAAGCCGGGCGTGTGGGAGGGCCTCTTGCCTCACACCAGCCCAGCCGATGGACCTGCTGCGGCGCGGGTTCGTGCATGCTCCGGGGGATGAGCCGAAGCCTGGTCTTGAAGCGCGACGCATCGCCCGACGCGCTCGTGTCCACCCTCAAGGCGCTGGAGCTGCAGAAGACGCTCGACAGCGAGCCGGTGCTGACCGCACTGCGGCATTTTCCGGCACAGCCGGCGCGCCTTGTCGGGTTTCCCGACGCCTTGCACCCGCGGCTGTGCGAGGCACTGCGCGCGCGCGGCGTCGAACAGCTCTACAGCCACCAAGCGGCGGCCTACGAGACCGCGCGCGAGGGCAAGAACCTGGTCGTGGTCACGCCGACCGCCTCGGGCAAGACGCTCTGCTACAACCTGCCGGTCCTCGACCGCATCCTGAAGGACCCCGACGCCCGCGCGCTCTACCTGTTTCCCACCAAGGCGCTGGCCCAGGACCAGCTGGCCGAGCTGTACGCTGTGATCCAGGCGATCGGCGCCGACATCGGCACCTTCACCTACGACGGCGACACGCCGCAGGACGCGCGCAAGGCGATCCGCTCGAAGGCCCACGTCGTCGTCACCAACCCGGACATGCTCCACAAGGGGGTGCTGCCGCACCAC
>JAMPXO010000170.1 GCA_023701125.1 Vicinamibacteria bacterium
GGCGCTGTGCGACATCGTGCGCGCGATCCGCGTCTACCGGCCGCAGGTGATGGTCGCCCGCTTCGTCGGGGGGCCCGCCGACGGCCACGGCCAGCACCAGTTGGTCGGCCACCTCTCGCCGCAGGCGTTCGACAAGGCCGCCGACCCCGCCGCCTGCCCGAGCCAGATCGCCTCGGGCCTGCGCCCGTGGCAGGCGAAGAAGTTCTACGTCAGCGAAGGCTTCATGCCGAGCCCCGACAACCAGCCGACGCTGCGCCTCGCCACCGGCCTGTACGCGCCGCAGTACGGCCGCAGCTACTTCGAGATCGCGGCCCAGGGCCGCAGCCAGCACCGCTCGCAGGAGATGGGCATGCTGGAGCTGCGCGGGCCGCACGTCTCCGGCGTGCGGCTGGTCAAGAGCCACGTCGCGACGCCGGCCGCCGAGAGCCACCTGTTCGACGGCATCGACGTCACCGTGCCCGGCCTCGCGAAGACCGCCGGCCTGCCCGCCGGCGCGTTGCAGGCGCCGCTGCTCGCGATGGACGCCGCCGCGAAGCAGGCGCTGGGCGAACTCGACGCCGACGAGCCGCACAAGATCGCGCCCTACCTCGCCGCCGGCCTGCAGGCCGCGCGTGCCGCTCGCTCGGCGCTGGCGACGCTGCCCGGCGCCACCGCCGAGGCCCGCGCCGAGGCCGACTTCCTGCTCCTTCGCGAGGAGCGCGAGTGGCAGGCGGCACTGATCCACGCGGCCGGGATCGCGGTCGACGCGCTGGCCGCGGACGGCCTGGTCGCTCCCGGCGAGGCGGTGCCGGTGGCGCTGCGCGCGTACTTCCCCGGGTCCGTCGCCGTCCAGCCCGGCAGTGCCCGCTTCGAGCTGGCCGCGGGCTGGAGCGCGGCGCCGGCGACGCCGGCCGACGAGACCGACCCGCGCCGCCGCCGGCGCGAGGAGACGCCGTCGGCCGAGGCCCACTTCGCGCTGACGGCCCCCGCCGATGCGCGCCCGACCGTGCCCTACTGGCTCGAGCAGCCGCGCCAGGGCGATCACTTCGAGTGGCCCGCCGACGAGCGCCAGGGCCAGCCGTTCGGCCCGCCGCTGGCCTTGGCGGTGTGGCCGATGGAAGTGGCCGGCGTGGCGGTCGAGGTCGAGGCTGCGGTCCAGCACCGCGTCGCCGACCCCGCCCGCGGCGAGCTGCGCCGCGACCTGAACGTGGCGCCGGCGCTGGCGGTCGCGCTCGACACCGATCTCCACGTGGTGCCGGCGTCCGCAAAGCCGCAGACGCGGCGGATCGCCGTGCGGCTGACCCAGCACGCCCGGGCGCCATTGTCGGGCGTCGTCCGCCTGGAGCTGCCGAAGGGCCTGACCGCGACCCCCGCCGAGGCGCCGTTCGCCCTCACCGGCGAGGACCAGCGCACGGCCGTCGCCTTCACGGTCACGATTCCCGCCGGCGTGCCGCAGGGCGCCCACGTCGTCAAGGCGGTGGCCACCGCGGGTGGCGCCAGCTATCGCCACGGCCTGCGCGAGATCGCCTACGACCACATCCAGACCCACCGCCTGCTGACCGAGGCGGCCGCCACGGTGCGCGTGCTCGACGTGAAGGTGGCGCCGGTCCGGGTCGGCTACGTGATGGGCAGCGGCGACCGGGTGCCCGATGCGATCCGCCGGCTCGGCCTCGACGTCACCCTGCTCGACGAGGACTTCCTCTCGGCCGGCGACCTGTCGCGCTTCGACACCATCGTGATCGGCGTCCGCGCCTCGCAGGTGCGGCCCGACTTCGTCGCCGCCAACGGCCGCCTGCTCGACTTCGCGAAAGCCGGCGGCACGCTGATCGTCCAGTACCAGCGGCCCGACTACACCGACCGCAAGCTGGCGCCGTTCGGCGGCCTGATGAAGGGTCCCACGGCCCGCGTCACCGAGGAGGATGCGAAGGTCACCCTCCTCCAGCCCGAGCACCCGGCGCTGAGCGCGCCCAACCGGATCGGCGCGGCGGACTTCGACGGCTGGGTGCAGGAGCGGTCGCTCTACGAGTTCACCGACTTCGGCCCCGAACTCGTGCCGCTGCTGGCCGCGGGCGACACCGGCGAGGAGCCGGGCCGCGGCGGCTACCTGCACGCGAAGCTCGGCGCCGGCCACTACGTCTACACGGGCTACGCGTTCTTCCGCCAGTTGCCGGCGGGAGTGCCGGGCGCCTACCGGCTGTTCGCCAATCTGCTCTCCCTCGGCCACGCTCCGAAGAAGTAGCCAACGCGCTTGCGCCGGGTCCTGGCCGTCGCCCTCGGCCTCGGGTTTTCGGTCGCGCTCGCGCTGCCGGCGGGCGCGGCCGACCCGCGCCCGGCGGAGCGCGGCCTGCCCGCCACCCGCCTGTTCACGTCCCGCGACACCGGCGCGGGCGTGCAGAGCTTCGACTTCGCGCAGGACCCGCGCGGACGCCTGGTCGTCGCCAACCTGTGGGGCGTCGCGCTCTTCGACGGGGCTTCGTGGAGCCTGGCCGCCACGCCCGGCGCGATCTACCGGGTAGCGGTCCACCCCGACGGCCGGATCGCGGCCGGTGGCGTCGACGAGTTCGGCCTGGTCGAGGCCGACGCCTCCGGCGCGCCGCACCTGCGCTCACTGCGCCGCGGCCTGGCTTCGCCGCGCGACGTCGGCGACGTGATCGACATCCACCCGGCGGGGGACGGCTTCGTGTTCCTCACCGATCACGGCCTGCTGCGCGCGGGCGGCGGCGGCGTGGAGCGGATCGAGCGCTCCGACCCGCAGCTCGCCAAGCGGGCGTTCGCCGTCGCCGGTTCGATCTACCTGTGGTCCGCGGACGTGGGCCTGCGCCGGCTCGAGGGCCAGGCGCTGCGGCCGGTGCGCGGCGGCGATGCCTTCCGCGGTCGTCGCATCGACGCCCTGTTGCCGGCCCCAGGCGGCTTCCTGGTCGCGGTCCGCGGCGAGGGCCTGTTCTGGTTCGCCGAGGAGGGCGCCCCGCGCCCCGTGCCGGAGGCGGCCTCGCGCTTCGTCCGCGACAACCCGGTGACCGGTGCGACTCGCCTCGCCGACGGCCGCTACGCGCTCGGCTCGCGCCGCGGCGGCCTGTTGCTGCTGGCTGCGGACGGCACGGTGCAGCAGCACCTCGACGCCGGCTCGGGGCTGCCCGACGACTCCGTGCTGGCCCTGTTCGAGGATCGCGAGGGCGGCCTGTGGCTCTCGCTCGACAGCGGGCTCGCGAGCCTCGACGTGGCGGCCGCGTCGAGCGTGCACGACGCCCGGCTGGGCCTGCGCGGCGCCGTGAACGCCCTCGGTCGCCACCGCGGGCTGTTGCACGCCGGCACCTCCGTGGGCGCCTTCGTCCTGCGCCGGGACGTGAACGACGCCCATCCCCGCTTCGATCCGCTGCCCGGCATCGCCGTTCCGACCTGGGCCTTCGCCACGGCTGGCGAGGACCTCGTGATCGGTACCTCGGCGGGGCTCTTCGTGCAGCGCGGCGCGGCGGTCGCGCCGGTGGCGGGCACGGCGGAGGTCACGGCCTACGCGCTCGGCCGCTCGGCCCGCCCCGACCAGGTCTGGGTGGGCACTCGCGACGGCCTCGCGCGCCTGCGGCGTGAGGCCGGCCGTTGGCGCTACCTCGGGCTGGTGTCCGGCCTGCCGCGCTACGTGCGCTCGATCGTCGAGCGACCCGGCGCGCTGTGGATCGGCACGACCTTCGACGGCGTGCTGCGGCTGCCGCTGTCGCCCGCCGCGGAGCCGGCCGGCGAGCCGCGCCGCCTGGGCACGGGCGAGATGAACGTGCGAGCGGCCGCGGGACGCCTGCTCGTCACCCGCGACGAGGGCGGCGTGCAGGCCCTCGACGAGGCTCGCCTGCGGCTGCACAGCGACCCGCAACTCGCCACGCTGGCCGGCCAGGCCACGCTCGACGTGGGCGCCGACGCCGCCGGCAACGTGTGGATCAGCAGCGTGCCGCCGCAGGTGGCGGTGCGCGCGGCGGCCGGGGCCGCCCCGCAGTCGAGGGTGGTGACCGAGATCGACGCCGACGACCTCCAGGCGCTGCACGTGGACGACGACGGCGTCGTCTGGTTCGGCGGCCATCGCGCCCTGTACCGCCTGGCCGGCCTGCCCGCCGCCCGCCGCAACCCGCCGCCCGCTCCCGCGTTGACCCGCTTCGCGGTCGACGCCGAGCCCCGTTCCCCGGGCGCGGTCGTGACGCTGTCCCACGATTTCCGCAGCCTGAGCCTCGCGCTGGCGCCCGGTTCGTTGCGTGGCGACCTGGTGTTCGAGCGCCGGCTCGACCCCCGTGACGAGGCCTGGAGGCCGGTCAACGGCGCCGCCCTCGAGTACCGCAACTTGCCCCCCGGCCATTACGCGTTGCGGGTCCGCACCCGGGGCGCTGGCCGCGAGACCGGCCCCGAGGCGGTGTGGCAACTCGTCGTGACCCCGCCCTGGCACCGGCGGCCGCTGGCGCTGTTGGGCTTCCTGCTGCTGGCCGTGGCCGCCGGCGCGGGTTGGGCGCGGCTGCGGGGTCGGGCCCTGGCCCGCCGCTCGCGCGAGCTGGAGTTGCAGGTCACGGAGCGCACGGACGAGCTGCGGCAGGCGGTGCTGGAGCTGCAGGTTGCCGAGCGCGACGCCCAGACCCAGAACCGGCTGCTGGAAGCCGCCAATGCCCGGCTGGAGGCGCTGTCGCTGCGCGACGCGCTGACCGGCATCGCCAACCGCCGCTGCCTCGACGAGGTGCTGCACGCCGAGTGGAGCCGTGCCCGACGCGCCGCCGAGCCGATCGCGCTGCTGCTGCTCGACCTCGACCACTTCAAGGCCCTGAACGATCGCCGCGGCCATCCCGAGGGCGATGCCGCGTTGCAGGAGGTGGCGCGCTGGCTGGAGCGCGCGGTGCAGCGCAGCGGTGACCTGGTCGCCCGCTATGGCGGTGAAGAATTCGCGGTCGTGCTGCCGGGATTGGAAGAGGACGGGGCTCTGCGCGTCGCCGAGCGGCTGCGCCAGGGCGTCGCCGACCTGGCGCTGGCCCACCCGGGCTCGTCGTTCGGCCGCGTCACGGTCAGCGTCGGGGTCGCCGCGTTGCTGCCGACCACGGGCCTGCCGCCCGAGCACCTGCTGCGGCTGGCCGACCGCGCGCTGTACCGGGCCAAGGCCCAGGGCCGCAACCGCGTCGCGCGGCCAGAAGACGTCACGGAAGCCTAGGAAGAACGACCGGCCCCGACGTCCGGTCGGGGCCGGGATGCTGTCTTGCTAGAGCCCGCAGGTGGCCTCGGCGCTCGAGACCTTGAACTCGCCGGGCTTCTCGACGTTGAGCGACTTCACCACGCCGTCCTCGACGACCATCGAGAAGCGGCAGCAGCGCACGCCCATGCCGTGCTTGCCGAGGTCGACGTCCATGCCCAGCGCCTTCGTGTAGTCGGCGTTGCCGTCAGCCAGCATCAGCACCTTGCCGTCCGCGCCGGCGCCCTTGCCCCAGGCGTCCATCACGAACACGTCGTTGACGGCGAGGCAGGCGATGGTGTCGACGCCCTGGGACTTGATCGTCTCCGCCCGCGTCACGTAGCCCGGCAGGTGCTGGCGCGAGCAGGTGGGCGTGAACGCCCCCGGCAACGCGAACAGCACCACCTTCTTGCCGCCGAACAACTCGGCCGTGGTGACCGGCGCCGGGCCCTTGTCCGTCATCTGCGTCAGCGTGCCCTCGGGCACGCGCTCTCCGACCTGGATCGCCATCTCGCTTACACCCCGGCCTTGGCGAAGTTCTCGGACGCGAACTCCCAGTTGAGGATCTTGTCGAGCACGGTGGCGACGTAGTCCGGCCGCCGGTTCTGGTAGTCGAGGTAGTAGGCGTGCTCCCACACGTCGACGGTCAGCAGCGCGTGCTGGCCGGTGGCGAGCGGGGTCTCGGCGTTGGCGGTCTGCATCAGCTTGAGCTTGCCGCCATCGACCACCAGCCACGCCCAGCCGGAGCCGAACTGGGTCACCGCGGCGTTCGCGAAGTCGTCGCGCAGCTTCTGGAAGGAGCCGAAGTCGGCCTCGATCCTGGCCTTGAGCTGGGCCGAGGGGCTCGTGCTCTTCGGCGACAGGCTGTTCCAGTAGAAGGTGTGGTTCCAGACCTGGGCCGAGTTGTTGAACAGGCCCTTCTTCTCGGGCTTGCCCCAGGCCGCCTTGACGATGTCCTCGAGCTTCGCCTCGGCCAGGTCCGTGCCGGCGATCAGCTTGTTGGTGTTGTCCACGTAGGCCTTGTGGTGCTTGCCATAGTGGAAGCCGATCGTGTTGCTCGAGATGTGCGGCGCCAGTGCGTTGTCAGCGTAGGGCAGGGCGGGCAGTTCGATGGGCACGGTCTTTCCTTTCACGAGGGCCGGGGCCTGCGCCCCGGCCGAGACAGCGGCTCCCGCGACGGCGGCGGCCTGCAGGAACGAGCGCCGCGACACCTCCCGGGGGGCGGATTCGGACATGGCTTGTATTCCCTTCCGAGCACGAGAGCGACGAAGAGCGGACATTCAGCATACCCCAGGGTGCGCCGTCGGAGCCCGACGCCCGGCCCCGTTCTTGCCCAGCAAAAAGGCTCCGTGGTAGGCTTCGCCGCTGTTCGTGGCGCCCACGGGGCGGGGTTTTTCGCGGCATGTCTCCAGATCCGGACGGGTCGAAGGGGGACGGCGGAGACTGGAGTCGCGTCCTGCGGGAAGCGGCCCCCTACCTGGGCCTCGGGACCAGCCTGGCCGGGGCAGTGCTGCTGCCGATCGGCGTGGGCTGGTGGCTCGACCAGCGGTGGGGGACGGCCCCGGGGCTGACCCTCGCCGGTGCGTTGCTGGGGCTGGTGGCCGCGGGCGTGCAGTTCGTCAAGGAACTCGGGGGTCGGAAGAAGCCGTGACGCTCGTCCGCTACACGCTGATCGTCGCCGCCACAGCCACCGCCTCGCAGGCGGTCGCCGCGGCGTTCCTCGCGGACGACGCGTGGCGGGCGACGGCCGTCGGCGCGCTGCTGGCGGTGTTCAACGCGGTGGCCGCCTACGCCCTGGCGCTGTGGGCCGAGGGTCGCTCCAACAACGCCTTCTTCGGGGCGGTGCTGGGCGGCATGCTGGGCCGGATGAGCTTCCTGCTGGTCTGCTTCGCGGCGGCCGTCCGCCTGCTCGAGCTGCCGACCGCGCCGCTCGCGGTCTCGCTGCTCGGCCACTTCGCCGCATACCTGGTGCTGGAACTGGGGTTGTTGCACCGCCGCCTGGGCGTGCGCCCCGCGGAGGCCCGATGAGCCTGCTTCACGCGCTGCTGGCGCTGTCGGACCCGGTCGAGGCGGCCGGGGCCCAGGGCGCGGCGGCGTCGCACGGGGAGGACCCCGCCGAGATCCTGATGCACCACGTGGTGGACATCCCCGGCTTTCTGGGGCTGCCCTTCTCCAAGCACCTGCTGTTCCTGGGCGTGGTGATGGTGCTGGTGATCGCGATCGTGCGGCTGGCGATGCGCGGCTACCAGGCCGGCGTGCCGAAGGGGCCGCTGGCGAATGCGGTCGAGGCCACCCTGCTCTTCATCCGCGACGACATCGCGGAGAAGAACATCGGCCACGACGGCCACAAGTTCGTGCCCCTGCTGGCCAGCTTCTTCTGCTTCATCCTGGCGGCGGCGCTGTTCGGCCTGATCCCGTTCACCGGCACCTCGACCGGCAACCTGTCGGTGACGCTGGCGCTGGCCTTCATCTCGTTCCTGGCCCAGCAGTACGCGGGGATCTCCAAGTTCGGCGTGGTCCACCACTTCACCGGCCTGGTGCCCTCGGGCCTGCCGGTGTGGCTGCTGCCGATCATGATCCCGGTCGAGATCATCAGCATGTTCTCCAAGCCGTTCGCGCTGATGGTCCGCCTGTTCGCCAACATGATCGCCGGCCACATGGTGATCACCGCGCTGCTGATGCTGATCCCGCTGATGGCCCAGATCGCCACCTTCATGGGCCTGGCGATGGCCCCGGTGTCGCTCGGCCTCGCCCTCTTCATCATGATCCTCGAGGTGCTGGTGGCGTTCATCCAGGCCTACATCTTCACGCTGCTGTCCGCGATCTTCATCGGGATGTACGCCCACCCGGCGCACTGATCTCGCGTCTTTCGTCGTCTTCGACCCGTCCCTGCAGGAGGAAATCAGGAACATGGACCCCAAGGCCCTTGCGTACTTCGCGGCTGGCATCGGCGCCGGCCTCACCATCATCGGCGGCGCGGCCGGCATCGGCCGTCTGGCGGCCTCGGCGATGGACGGCATCTCGCGTCAGCCCGGTGCGGCCGGTGACATCCGCGGCGCCATGATCGTGGCCGCGGGCCTGATCGAAGGCGTCACGTTCTTCTCGCTGATCGTCACCATCCTGCTCGCGCTGAAGTAAAGGGACGGCAATGGCGTTCACGTCCCTCCTCGGCGGCCTGCTGGCAGCCGGGGGACTGACCGACATCAACACCGTCCTCACCTTCGCGACGGTCGTCCTCTTCGCGCTGTTCGCGTTCGTCCTCCATCGCTTCGGCTGGGGCCCGCTGCTGCATGCCCTGGAAGAGCGCGAGAAGGGCGTGCGCGAGGCGGTCGACGGGGCGCACCGGGCCAGCGCCGAAGCCCAGCAACTGCTCGAGAAGCACAAGGAGATGCTGCGCGCGGCCGGCCGCGAGCGCGAGGAGATCATCAAGTCGGCGATCGGCGAGGCCGAGACGCTCAAGGCGGAGCTGTCCGCCCGCGCCCGCGCCGAGGCCGACGAGATGATCCGGCGGGCCAAGGAGCAGGTCGAGCGCGAGAAGGCTCTCGCGATCCTCGAACTGCGCGCCTCGGTGGCCGACCTGGCGATGGAGGCCGCCTCCCGCATCGTGGTGTCGTCGCTGACGCCCGAGGCCCAGAAGAAGCTGGTCGACGACTACGTCAAGTCGTTGCCCGAGGCCGTCCGCCACTCCTAGCCGCGGCCGCCACGAGACCGTTCCGCCACGGGATCCGCTGGGTCCCGTGGCCGACTTGTTTTCCCGAACACGTGAGGGAGTGCCCATGTCCGAGGTCGCCGAGGTCTTCGACCACCTGACCAGGATGTACCAGCCGGGGAAGGTCAAGACCCCGCGCACGTTCTACTTCTCGATCGACGACCACAAGTGGACCGTCAAGCTCGGCGAGAAGTGCGAGGTCAGCCCGACCAAGACGGACGACGCCGACTGCTTCTTCAAGGCCTCGGAGCAGATGTTCCTGGACGTCTGGAACGGCCGCTACACGCCGACCGCGATGGACTTCATGATGGGCAAGATCAAGAGCAACAACCCGATGCTCCTGAAGGAGTTCATCGA
>JAMPXO010000171.1 GCA_023701125.1 Vicinamibacteria bacterium
CGATCCCGCAGGCGCTGGTCGACCGCATCGCGAAGGCGGCGACGTTCAACCAGGGCTTCTCGACCGTCGAGTACCTGGCGAGCGCGCTGGTCGACATGAAGTTGCACCTGGCGGGCGAGCAGGCGATCGACCCCGACGCCTTCGAGCGCGACACGCTGAAGGCGCTCGGCATGCCGAGCGAGATCGTGATGCGCCACCGCACGCCGCAGTTCAACCACGTGTTCTCCAGTGACGGCTACTCCGCGGGCTACTACTCGTACCTGTGGTCCGACACGCTGACGGCCGACGCCTGGGAGGCCTTCGTCGAGGGCGGCGGCCCGTGGAGCCAGGCGGTCGCCAGGCGGCTGCGCGAGAACGTGTTCTCGACCGGCAACACGATCGACCCGGCGGATGCCTATCGCGCGTTCCGCGGCAAGGACGCCGGCATCGCACCGCTGATGCGCAAGCGCGGTTTCCCGGTTCCTCCGGCCGCGAAGTAGAGCGCTCGGGCGGCTAAACTCCGGTCCCGCGGGGGCGGCCCCTCACCGCCCCCGCGGCCCGTTCGCGGGACTGGCCAAGGAGTTGCTGGGATGAGACGCCGTTTCCTGAAGTCGCTGGGCGCGCTGGCGACGCTGCCCACGCTGGAGTCGGCGCTGGGCCCGCTGGCCGCGCGGGTGCGGGCGGACGAAGGCAGGTCGCCGTCGCCGTTCGAGCGCTTCACTCCGATCGAGCCCACCGACCGCGACGCGCTGGTGCTGCCCGACGGCTTCGTCCACGACGTGGTCCTCAAGTGGGGCGATTCGTTCACCGCCGACGGCCGCACGTTCGGCTACAACAACGACTGGATCGGCGTCTTTCCCCGCGACGGCGCCGACGACCTGGTGCTCGTGGTCAACCACGAGTACATCAGCCTGGCCTACGGCGGCGACGCCGCGCTGTACCCGCAGACGTTCGAGATGCTGCGCGGGCGGCGGCCCGACGTCGACGACCAGAAGCGCGACGTCGGCTGCTCCGTCGTGCGCGTGCGCCGCGACGGCGACGGCCACTGGCGGGCCGTGACCGGCGACCCGCTCAACCGCCGCATCGACGCCTTCACGCCGATCCGGGTGGACGGCCCGGCGGCGGCGCTGATGGGCGGCGGCCCTGTCGAGGGCACGTTCGACAACTGCGGCGGCCAGGTCACGCCGTGGGGCACGGCGCTCAGCTGCGAGGAGAACTTCGACCAGCGGGTGCCGGCCCAGGTCGACGGGCAGGGGCGCTATGCCACGGGCGGCGTCTTCAACCTGCCCGGCGGCCACTACGGCTGGGTCGTCGAGTTCGACCCGTTCGACCCCGGCTCGGCCCCCGTCAAGCACACGGCGCTCGGCCGCTTCCGCCACGAGAACGCCGCCCTGCACGTGACGCCAGGCAAGCCGGTCGTCTGCTACATGGGCGACGACCGCCTCGGTGGCCACGTCTGGAAGTTCGTGTCGAGCTTCTCGTACCGCCCCGGCGATCCCGCCAACCGCCAGTTGCTGAGCGCTGGCCGGTTGTTCGCCGCGCGTTTTGCCGCCGACGGCCGCGGCGAGTGGCTGCCGCTCGAGCTGCGCACGGAGCTCGACCCGATCGTGGACCCGAAGGACCCGAAGCCGTTCATCCCGCGCGGCGCGAAGCGGCTGAAGGACTGCTACGCCTCCCACGGTGCGCTGCTGCTCGACGCCTACCAGGCGGCCAACGCGATCGGCGCGACGCCGTCGGGCCGCCCCGAGGACCTCGAGGTGCACCCGGCCGACGGCTCGGTGTTCATCTCGTTCACGGCGGCCCCGGGCCGCTCGGGGCCGTGGCAGAACACCTTCGGCGAGGTGTGGCGGATCGTCGAGAAGAACGGCGACCCGCTGGCGTCGCGCTTCCGCTGGGAGCGCTTCTGCGTCGGCGCCCGCAGGGGCGAGCGCGCGGGGGCCGCGTTCGCGCAGCCCGACAACATCGCGATCGACCGCCGCGGCGACCTGTGGCTGACCACCGACCTCAGCTCGGACGTGATCCACACCCACCCGGACTACGTGCCGCTCGGCAACTCGGGCTTCTTCCGTCTTGGGGTGCTCGGCGCGCGACGCGGTGCGGTGGAGCAGTTCGCGTCGATGCCCTGCGAGGCCGAGCCCACCGGTCCGGCCTTCGCGCCCGGCGAGCAGGCGCTCTTCCTCTCGATCCAGCATCCCGGCGAGCGCTGGGGCACGCGCAAGCGGGCGGAGGATTCGCCGAAGGGCTCCAACTGGCCGCACGGCACACCCGGCGCGCCACCGCAGCCCGCCGTCGTGGCCATCCGGCGCGGCTGAGCGGCGCTCGCGTGCTGCGCTTCGCGCTGACCTTCGTCGCCGCCACCGCGGCCTGTGCCGTGATCTACGTGTTGCGTTGTCGGCTGTCGGGGGAGACGAAGTTCTCGGCGCCGCTCGGCGTCGTGTTCGTGGGCCTGCCTGCCGCCGCCTTCGCCCATTTCGCCGGCACGCCGTGGGCGGCCCTGGCGGTGGTGATCCTCTACGCGCTGGCCGCGTGGTCGGAGCTGCGCGAGGAGCGGAAGATGCGGGCCGCGGCGGCGCGCCGGATCAGCGCTTCGCGGGACGCAGGTCCTGGCCGCGAATCCGACGATCCAGGCGCGGAGTGAAGTCGAGCCGGGCGTCGAACGCGTAGCGGTCGTACGTGCGCAGCAGCGGGATGACCGCCACGTCGTCGTGGACCCGCTCGGCAACCTGGCGCAGCAGCCGCTGGCGCGCCTCGCCGGTGATCGGCAGCGCCGCCTCGGCCAGCAGCCGGTCGACCTCGGGGTTGGAGTAGGTCGACAGCCCCCCGCGCGACTGGCCGGCCGGCGAGTGCACGATGTACTCGTAGCTGGCGGCGGCATCCCCCGAGGAGTGCAGCCAGCCGATCAGGAACAACTCGGCGGTCTCGCGCTGCAGCCGACTGCCCGACTCCCGCGGCCGCGCGACCACCCGCACGCCCGCGCGCCCGAGCTGGGCGATCACGCCTTCGACCGTGCGCTCGATCCCGGGGTAGCGCCGGGCCTCGAAGTCGAGGCTCAACTCGAGGTCCATCCAGCCGGCCGCCTCGAGCAGTGCCCGGGCGGCGTCCGGATCGGCCGGATCGAGGTGAAGCTGGCCGTGGCTGCCGACGACCTCCGGCGGCACCAGCTCGCGCCAGGCCACGCCCGGCGGCGGCTTCATCGTCGCCAGCCACTCGGCCGGGTCGAGCGCGCGCCGCAGCGCCTGCCGCACGCGCAGGTCGCGCAGCGCGGGGCGCGGGCTGTCCGCCAGGCTGTTGAGGCCCAGGAAGAGCACGCGCAGGCTGGGGCGCTCGTGGGTGCGGATCGCGGGGTCGGCGCGCAACTGGTCCCAGGCCTGGCCGTCGGGCTCGGGCACGAGCTGCACGTTGCCCGCCAGCAGTCGCCGCGTCGCTTCCGCGGGATCGGCGATCGGCTCGAACACGACTCGCGCCACCGCCGGCCGGCCGTCGCGATGGTCGGGCAAGGCCTCCAGCTCGACCTCGCCGCCGCGACTCCAGCGGGTGACCCGGTACGGCCCGGTCCCCAGCGGGATCGGCGAGCCGGGCTGCTCCGTCGCGATCAGCAGCCGCGCGAGTTGCGACGGCAGCCAGCCGACCGGTCGCCGGGTCCGCATGCGGACCGAATCGGCGCCCGCGGTGTCGACCGACGCCAGCAGGTGCACGGGGCTGCGCTGGGTCGACGGGTCAGCGAGCACGCGCCGGAAGAAGGCGACGACGTGCTCGGGCGTCAGCGGGGTGCCGTCGTGGAGGCGGACGCCGGGCCGCAGCCGGAACTCCCAGGTCAGGTCGTCCGGGTTGTGCCACGACTCCGCGAGGCACGGCACGATCCGCAGGTCGGCCGCCACGTCGGTGAGCGGCTCGTAGGCGCTGCGTAGCACCGAGTTGGTGACCTCGTCCGCGGAGGTGTGGGACCACAGGTCCGCGGGGCCGTAGGGCACGGCGATGCGCACGATGTCGAGCGGCGCAGGCCGCTGGCAGCCGCCTGCGGCGAGGCTGGCGACCGTCAGGGCGGCGAGGGCCAGGGCGTCCGTCGGGCGCGCGCGCATCAGGCGACGCGATGTTACAGGCGGTCGGGCAGGCTGAGGGCGACGCGGAAGCGCCCGGGCACGGGCTCGACCTCGATCCGGGCGGCGCCGGCGTAGGCCGCAGCCAGGCGGCGGCGGACGTTCTCGAGCCCGACGCCTTCGCCACGGCGCCGGGCGGGCGCGTCGACGTCCACCGGGTTCTCGACCGCGAGGTGCAGGCGACCGCCCTCGCGGCGGGCCTCGATCCGCACGGCGCCGCCTTCGACGAGGCCGGCGATGCCGTGGCCGACCGCGTTCTCGACCAGCGGCTGCAGCAGCAGCGGCGGCACCGGCACCTCGCGCGCGGTCGCGTCGACCTGCCAGTCGACGCGCAGGCGGTCGCCGAAGCGGACCTGCTCGATGGCCAGGAAACGCTCGACGAGGGCCAGCTCTTCGCCCAGCGGGATCGTCTCGCGCTGGCCGTGGCGCAGGCTCAGGCGCAGGAAGTCGGCGAGCCGCAGGCACATGTCGCGGGCGCCCGCGGGGTCGACCGTCGTCAGCGCGCTGATCGAGTTGAGGGCGTTGAACAGGAAGTGCGGCTGCAACTGCGCGCGCAGGGCCTTCAGCTCTGCCTCGCGCGACATCACCCGCAAGTCCAGCTCGCGGCGCTCCGCCTCGTGCGAGAGCAGGGTCGCGGCCTGGGCGTGCTGCAGCGCCGCGGCCAGCAGGAAGGCGAGGCCACCGACGGCGGCGAGCAGCGGCACGGCGGGCTCCAGCCGCGTCGACAGCCCGGCGAAGGCCGGCTCGAGCGCGGCGGCGATGCCGCGGGCACCGGCCACCCAGATGGCGGAGGCCATCGCCGCCGACACCCCGTGGGTCGCCGCCAGCTTCAGCCAAGCCGTGCCCCGCAGCGGCTGCGACTGCGCCAGGTATCGCGCCGAGTAGCCGAAGAACCCGAGCACGCCGGTCAGCGGCAGCGCCAGCGCGGCGGCTTCGCTCCAGCCGAGCCCGCCGACGCCGAGGGCCAGTGCGAGCAGGGCCGCCACCGGCACGCCTGCGGCCAGCAGCGGGCCGAGGCGGCCGGTGGCGGAGTCGGAGTCCATCCCGTCGCTCAGTTCTTGATCTCGACGCCACCCATCATCGCGAAAGCGGTGACGACCAGCCGCTTGCCCGTGTCCTCGGTCGGGGGCTCGGTCTCGTCCACGATGCCGCCCATGAACGGGATGCCGCGCACGACGACGTGCCAGTCGCGGGGGACCTTGACCTCGATGCCGCCCATGAACGCGATGGCGTCGATCAGTGCCTCGCCGTCGCGGGGCGTGGCGTGGCGCAGGTCCAGCTCGCAGCCGCCCATCACGGCCATCATGTCGGCGCCCTCGAACTCGGGGGAGTCGTTCTTCAGTTCGTGGGCGCCCATCACGGCGACCATGTGGTTGCGGCGCGAGGAGGTGGCGGGCCAGTTCTCGCGGCCACGGCGGCCGAGGCCGCCGAAGGCGACGTGGGCGCCGATCAGGGCGATCAGCGCGCCGGGCCACAGGTCCCAGAAGCTGATCGTCGCCCAGCCCAGGTTGCTGGCCAGCATCCAGGCGCCGGCCGCCGCCCACAGCGCGCCGGACACCCGGCGCCGGGCGTCGAGGGCCTGGGTGACGCCGAAGGCGACCACGAACAGCGGCCAGTAGCGGAGGAACTGGCGGGCTTCGATCAGCCGCAGGTTGCCGAGCGTGAAGACCACGCCGACGGCCATCAGCAGCAGGCCGAGCACGACCCGGGGTTGCAGCGCGGGGCTCTTCTCAACGGTCATGACGGGCCTCCTCGACAGGGGCGGCGGGGGCCGGGCGGTCTTCGCGCCAGGCCTGGGCGACGATCGACGCGCCGACGGCGACCAGGAACAGCGGCCACGACTGGTGCAACCGCATCACGTCCAGATTGTGGGCCAGCAGCAGGGAACCGGCGGCCACCAGCCCGAGCCCGTCCGTCACGCTCCGACGGCCGGGGGAGAGCCAGCTCGCGAGGCCCAGGTAGACGAGGCCCAGCGGCCAGAACTTCCACCACGGGCGGAGGTCCATCAGGTCCAGCCGGTCGGCCATCATCAGGATTCCGAAGGTCATCATCAGCAGCCCGAACGCCATCGAGCCGGCGTTGTCGCTGCGTGTCCTGCTGGCACTCATCCCCATCCTCCTGCTGATCCTAACGAGGCCGCGGCCGTTCCGGAGCCCGCGACCCGGCGAATGGCGACCGGCGCCCGGCGAATGGCGCGCGGGGTTCGCCCGCCGGGCGGCTCGCGCCAGGCAGAGCCTGGCGCTCGGGCCCTCGGGGGCTCCGTCGCCAACGGACGCTCCTCCGCCCCCGAACCCCCATCGGGCGGCTCGCGCCAGGCAGAGCCTGACGCTCGGGCCCTCGGGGCTCCGTCGCCAACGGACGCTCCTCCGCCCCCGAACCCCCGGCCTGCCCGGGCTCGTAATGCACCTCTAGAATGGGCGACGCATGATCGGGCGCACGCTGTCCCACTACCGGATCACGAGCGAGCTGAGCCGGGGCGGCATCGGCGTCGTGTACGTCGCCACCGACCTGAATCTCGGCCGCGACGTCGCGCTCAAGGTGCTGCGCCCGGATCGCGTGGGCGACCCGGAGCTGCGCACCCGGCTGCTGCGCGAGGCCCGGGCCGCGGCGGCCTTGCAGCACCCGGCGATCGCGGTCGTCCACGAGGTGGGGGAGGCCGACGGAGTCGCCTTCATCGCGATGGAGCGGGTGCCGGGGGAGCGGCTGGGCGACTGGATGGAGGGCGAGGGGGCCGACGCCGCGCTCGCTGCGCGGCTCGATCTGGCGCGGCAGGCCGCGGAGGGCCTGGCCGTCGCCCACGCGGCGGGCATCGTCCATCGCGACCTGAAGCCGGCCAACGTGCTGATCACCGCCGACCGCCGCGTCAAGCTGATCGACTTCGGGCTCGCCAAGCTGCTGCATCCGCTCGGCGACTTCGGCGGCGCGGTCGACACACCCCAGGCCGGGACCGACCCGGGGCGCATCCTCGGCACCGCCGCGTACATGGCGCCGGAGCAGGCGCGCGGCGAGGACGTCGACCGCCGCGCCGACGTGTTCTCGTTCGGGGCGGTGCTGTTCGAGCTGCTGTCGGGGCGGTCCGCGTTCCTGCGCGCGACCGGGATCGAGACGCTGCACGCGGTGCTGAAGGACCCGGCCCCGCGGCTCGGCGCGGTGGCGGGCGCCTCGGCGGACCTGCTGGCGGAGTTGCAGGACCTGGTTGACCTCTGCCTCGCCAAGGATCGCGAGGAGCGCTACGGTTCGCTGGCCGAGGTGGCCGCCGAGCTCGCGACCTTGCAGGCGCGGGCCGCAGAGCCCACGCCGCGCCCGACGTCCGCGCCACCGGCGGTTGCGCCGCCTTCGCGCGGCGGCCTGCGGGTCGCGATCGTCGACGACGAGGCGCTGGCGCGGGCGGTGTTGCGCGAGTACCTCTCCGCCCACGCGGACGTCGAGATCGTGGCCGAGTGCGCGAACGGCTTCGAGGCGGTCAAGGCCGCGGCGGAGCACGCCCCCGACCTGCTGCTGCTCGACGTGCAGATGCCGAAGCTGGACGGCTTCGAGGTGCTGGAGCTGATCGGCCGCCAGGTCGGCGTGATCTTCGTGACCGCCTACGACGAGTACGCGCTGAAGGCGTTCGAGGTCCACGCGGTCGACTACCTGCAGAAGCCGGTCGGCCGCGAGCGCTTCGACGCCGCGCTGGCCCGCGCCCGCGAGCGCCTCGGTCGCCAGCTCCCGCCGCCGCTGCCCGTGTCCGAGTTGCGCGCCGCCGTCCAGGGCGCCGCCGCGTCGGCGTTCGCCGAGCGCATCCTGGTCCGCGACGGCGCCAGGGTCCACGTCATTGCCGCGCCGCGACTGGACTGGGTCCAGGCCCAGGACGACTACGTCTGCCTGCGCAGCGAGGGCCGCGACTTCCTCAAGGAGCAGACGCTGGCGGAGCTGGAGCGCAGCCTCGACCCCAGGCAGTTCGTCCGCATCCACCGCTCGTACCTGCTCAACGTCGAGCGCCTGGCGCGGATCGAGGCCTACGCCAAGGACAGCCGCACGGCGATCCTCCACGACGGGAACAAGCTCCCGGTCAGCCGCGCCGGCTACGCGAGGCTCAAGGCGCTGCTGTAGGAGCCTGTGATATCGCCAGGCGTACCGATGCGATATCATTCGCTCATGGCGCAAATATCACGGCGGCCAGCGCCGCAGGTCGCGCGGGTGCTGTTGCGGCTGCCGGGCTCCCTGCACAAGGCGCTCGTCCGCGCCGCCGAGGGTCAGGGCCTGTCCTTCAACGAGTTCTGCGTGCGGCGGCTGCGCGCACCCGGCCATCCGCAGCAGACCTCGACGCTGCGCGCGCTGGTGCTCGACCACGCACAGGCCGCGTTCGGCGAGCGCCTGGCGGGCCTGCTGGCGCTCGGCTCCTGGGCGCGCGGCGAGGCGGCTGCCGGCTCGGACATCGACGTGCTGATCGTGATCGACTCGTCGCTGGCCCTGACCCGCGACCTGTACCGGGCCTGGGACAGGACGGCGCTCGTGTTCGAGGGCCGCGCGATCGACGCCCATTTCATCCACCTGCCGGAGCCGGGCGGGGCGCCGACCGCGGTGTGGTGCGAAGCGGCGGTCGACGGGCTCGTGTGGCACGACCGGGACGGCGCCGTCGAGCGACGACTGGCCGAGGTGCGGCGTGCGATCGCCGACGGCCGCGTCGTGCGCGGCCGTGTCCATGGCCAGCCGTACTGGAAGGGAGCGGCCTGATGCGCAATCTGGACCTGGCGGCCGACTACCTGCGCCGGGCCGGTGCCCGGCTGCGGGCGCTCGACGTGCTGTTCGAGGAGCAGAGCTGGGCCGACGTCGTGCGCGAGTCGCAGGAGATCGTGGAACTGGCCCTGAAGGGACTGCTGCGCGCGAGTGGTATCGAGCCGCCCCGCATCCACGACGTCGCCGACGTGTTGCTGGCCGAGCGCGAGGCCTTGCCGAGGGCGCTGCTGCCGAAGGTCGAGCGGCTGGCCGCCGCCTCGCGGGCCCTGCGCCGCGATCGTGAACTGGCGTTCTACGGTGCCGAGGACCTCACGCCCTCCACGTTCTATCGTGAGGCCGACGCGGTGCAGGCCCGCGACAGTGCCCGCGAGGTGGTGGCCGCGGTCCGCCCCCACGTCGCCGCCCCCACCCCATAGACGCGCGAAGGCCC